>NZ_CP045644.1:1995000-2232500 GCF_009498455.1 Variovorax paradoxus
GGCAAGCCCATCGACGCCAGCCGCAGCTACAAGGTCGCGGGCTGGGCGCCCGTGAGCGAAGAGGCGCGCACCGCCGGCAACAAACCGGTGTGGGAAGTCATCGAGCCGTGGCTGAAGTCGCGCAAGGTGGTGACCACGCGCCGGCTCGACGAACCCGTGCTGAAGAACATCGCACCGAACCCCGGCCTGGCCTGAATCGAGCGCCCCGCAGGTGGGGCGCTCCCTAGAATCGGGCCATGTCCATCGCGCAGGTTTCCCTTCTCACCACGCTCGCGCTCGTGGCGGCCTTCGTGCTGTCGGCCGTGTTCGGCGCCGTCGCGCGCGCCACGCGCTTTTGCACCATGGGCGCGATCAGTGACGTGGTGGCGCTCGGCGACTGGACCCGCGTGAAGCAGTGGGCCGCAGCCGGCGGCGTCGCGCTCATCGGCTTCTCGGCGCTTGTGTCCGCGGGGCTCGTCGATGCCGACCGCACGCTCTACGCCTCGCACCAGATCCTCTGGCTCTCGGCGCTGGTCGGCGGCCTGCTGTTCGGCGTCGGCATGGTGCTGTCGTCGGGCTGCGGCAACAAGACGCTGGTGCGCCTGGGCGGTGGCAACCTCAAGGCGCTGGTGGTGCTCGTGCTCATGGGCGTGTCGGCCTTCGCCACGCTGAAGGGCATCACCGCGGTGCTGCGTGTTGCGACTGTCGATGCGGTGCATGTGGACCTGGCGGTGAATGCATCGCTGCCTGACGTGCTGGCCGCATCCTTCCAACTCGACGCAGCATCGCTGCGCCTTGCGCTCGGCCTCGTGCTCGGCGGCGCGCTGCTCGTGTGGGCCGCGTGGGGCCGCGAGACGCGCGACGTGCGCAGCCTTGTCGGCGGCATGCTGATCGGCGCATTGGTCGTCGGTGCGTGGTGGCTCAGCGGCCACTGGGCGGTGGTCGAGGAGCATCCGCTCACGCTTGAGCACGTGTTCCTCGCCACCAACTCCGGCCGCGCCGAAGCGCTGAGCTTCGTCACGCCGGTGGCCTACGCGCTCGACTGGCTCATGTTCTACAGCGACGTCAACAAGCGGCTCACGCTCGGCATCGTGTCGGTCGCGGGCGTGGTGGCGGGTGCCGCACTGCATGCGCTGTGGTCGCGCGAATTCCGCTGGGAAGGTTTCACGAACACCGGCGACCTCGCGCACCACGCGACGGGCGCCGTGCTCATGGGCATCGGCGGCGTCACGGCCATGGGCTGCACCATCGGGCAGGGCCTGAGTGCGTTGTCGACGCTGAGCATCGCGAGCGTGCCGGCGATCGCGGGCATCGTGGCCGGTGCAGTGGTCAGCCTGAAGTACCAGGCGTGGCAGCTCGAGCGGAGTGCTTGACGCACGCCAAGTTGCCCCCATCTCTTGTCTTGTTCCGGCACGCCCGACCCGGAACCCTGTGTGCAAAGCGCGGGCAACCACTGGAGAAATAGATGACTCACCACGACACTGCAATCCTGGCCGGCGGCTGCTTCTGGGGGATGCAGGATCTCATCCGCAAGATGCCGGGCGTGGTTTCTACCCGGGTCGGGTACAGCGGCGGCGATGTACCCAACGCCACGTACCGCAACCACGGCACCCACGCGGAAGCCATTGAAGTCGTGTTCGACCCCGCGGTCCTGAGCTATCGGAAATTGCTGGAATTCTTCTTCCAGATCCATGACCCCACGACCCCCAACCGCCAGGGCAATGACCGGGGCGCCTCCTACCGCTCTGGCATCTACTACACCTCGCCCGAACAGTTGCAGGTGGCGCAGGACACCATCGCCGACGTGAATGCCTCGGGGCTGTGGCCGGGCACGGTGACGAGCGAAGTCAAGGCGGCGGGCCCCTTCTGGCAGGCCGAGCCGGAACACCAGGACTACCTGGAGCATTACCCGGGCGGCTATACCTGCCACTTCGCACGTCCCGACTGGCGCCTGCCGGGATCGGCATAAGCAGCACCCGCTGACATCGACAGCCCGTAGAGGGCGGCCCCCGCGTGGGCGCGCGGCAGCCCGGTCTGCGCGCTGCCGGTGTAACCCTTTGGATGTCTGGACCGAACTCAGTAGGTGTGTGCCATCCGCACCGACCGGCTGACGGTCGTTCGGGCTTTGACGCTCCCCCAAGATCCAGCGACTCAAGGAGCATTCCGTGCAGACTGATTTCGACCCTCGTCAGCCCGGCATCCTCGGCCAGGCGGCGCCGGAACTGGGCGTGACCCAATGGGTCGATGCCGCAGGCCAGCCGCTTTCGCATTTCGGTCTGTCGCACATGCCCGGCGCGTTCAAGCTGTTGTTTTGTTTTCAGGATGCCTGCCCCGGCTGCCACAGCGCGGGCTTTCCCAGCCTGATCAAGCTGGTGGAGGGCCTGCGCGGTTCGCGCATGGTGAGCTTTGCCGCTGTCCAGACCGCGTTTGAAGACTTCGAACACAACAGCTACGAGCGCATCGACCGGGCACGTGCCGTCATTTCCGACGCGACCGTCATTCGACCGACATCTCCAACGGAGTCCCCATGAATCTGCTGCACCTGACAGACGAGGTCACCATCGAATTCCTGAGCCATCAGGCCGGGTCCACCGTCTCTCGCATCGATTTCGATCCCCATGCGGCAGCAGCGGTCCACGCGCACGCACAAGAGGAAATCAACTACGCGTTGCAGGGACGCTTCGAGGTGAAGAACGGGGCAGAGACGTTGGTCATTGAAACGGGCCAGGCGGTGCATATTGCGCCGAATGTCGCCCACAACATTACCAATCTGGGCGAAACAGCCGGATCGGTGCTGAGCTTCTGGGCGCCCGGCCGCCAGGATCTGGTGGACTTCGCTCAGAAGAAGAACGCTGGCAGCGATTGACGTGGTCGAACCACGTGCGCCCACACGGCTGGCCGTGAGACAGCGGCGCGCCGCCCGCGCCGCCCGCGCCGGCTACGTCCTCAGCCGGCGTGGCGACGGGCGCTGGATGGCGCACTGAGCCTCTCGCCCGCCCGAATCAGGGCACCACGTCCATGACCACCGGGTAGTAGATGTCATAGGCAGGGCCTCCGTCCGGGGTGTAGCGGAACTGAACCTGCGCGCTGTAGCGTCCGGGCACCAGGCATCGGTCGTTGTAGCAGGCCTGCACCTGCGTGCTCCAGCTGTAGCTCTTCGTCGCGTACCGGGGCAAGCCCGCTTCGTTGTAGAAGTAGTCATAGAGCCACAGGTTCGGCCCTGGGTACATGCTGGTGTCCACGCCGGGCGGTGTGTTCATCACCGTGCCCATGTAGCGCATCTTGTCGCTGGTGTCGCCCGGGAAGAAGACCGCGCCGTCCTGTGCGGGCGCCAGGGTGGACGTTCCTTGCTTGACCACGAAATGCGCTTCCGGCCTGGACAGGGCGTAGGGCGCGCTGGAGGGGTTGGTCAGCACGCTCACCTCGAGCAGCCTGGACAGTGTCTGCTCATCCGAAGTGGTGGCACTCACGTTGAAGCTGGCCTTGTACGACGAGGCGCTCGGCAGCAGCGCCGGCAGCGAGACCACGAGGTTCGCCGAGCCATCGCCCGCCTTCTCGACCTTGAAGGTATCGGTCGACCCGATCGCCGGCGCGACGGCCCAGGAGACGGCGCCCGCAGGCAGCGTGACCGGAACCGTCACAGGCGCCACGGCGGCGCCGAAGGGGGTGACGAAGTCGACGTTCTTGCTGCCCAGGCCCAGCCCGGCCTTGACGGTGATCGCATACGGAATCTGCGGATTCTCGACCCGGATTTCCGACTGGCATGCCGTGTCCAGGCAGGCCTTGATCGTCATGCTGCCCTTGTAGGTCCTGGGGCCGTCGGGTGCCATCTTGCCGGTCATGCTCAGCGAAGCCGACTGTGCCGCGGCATTGACGGTGATGACGGGCTTCTCTTCGAACAGCGGATCGGGCATCACGACAAGCAGTACCAGCACCTTGCCGCTGAGCAGATTCACATCGCCCGACAGCGTGCCGGACACCAGGGCGCTTGGGATCATCTGCCCTTCGTAGACCGTCTTGTCGATGCTGGCCGGCTGGTTGATGCGGATGGACAGCCCGCTGACATAGTTCACAGGGGAGCGACGGGTGCGATGCCGATCGGAAAACCGCCACCACCTCCTCCTCCTCCGCCACCCTCCGCCGCCACACGCGGCGATCATCAGGAACGAAAGGCCAGCCGCAGCCGCCTGAAAGACACGCTTCAGTTTCATTTCTTCTCCTCTGTGGTTTGCACTTTTTTGCGGGCCCGATCGATCACTGTTTCGGCCCGCACCCTCTTTGGTTTGCGCTTTTTTTCTTGCGCTCTCGTTTTCAGGGATTGTTGTCGATTCCACCTGGCGGCGGCAACAACCTGGCAGGCGACCACCGGTCGCTTTCTCGTTGCCCGCGTTTTTACGTTTTCTTTACGCCCGCCCGCTCACTCTTTCCCCCGGTTTTACGCACGCCTGCCGAGACTCATCCCGTCTTGTTTGCAGGAGTGATGAATGGACATCGTCTGGATGGGCGCCTTGCTGGCGCTGTGGGCCGTGGTGGCGGCCCTGGTCGTCGGGCTGAACCGGCTCGAAGGGCCGCAGAAGCCGCACGCGGGCGTTGATACGACACGCACGCCGGGAGACGCATCGTGATCGGCCTCGAAGTGCTGTATGGCTTCGGCGCGCTGGTCGCCGTGGTCCTGTTCGCGTACCTGGTGTTCGCGCTGATCTGCGCCGAGGAGTTCTGACATGGAAACCTCGGCCTGGGTCTTGTTGGCCCTTTTTCTTGGCGCGCTGCTCGTGTTGGCCTGGCCGCTGGGCAAGCTGCTGGCTGCGCTGTGCGGCGAGCGCGTGCCGCGCTGGATGCAGCGCGTCGAAGCACCGCTGTACCGGCTCGCGGGCACCCAGCCCGAGCAGTCGATGCACTGGCTGCGCTACGCGCTGGCGCTGCTCGCGTTCAACGCCATCGGCGCGATCTTTCTGTATGCGCTGCAACGCCTGCAGGGCGGGCTGCCGTTCAATCCGGCCGGCATGGGCGCGGTGTCGCCCGACTCGGCCTTCAACACGGCGGTGAGCTTCGTCGCCAACACCAACTGGCAGGGCTACGGCGGCGAGTCGACCATGAGCTATCTCACGCAGATGCTCGGCCTGGCGGTGCAGAACTTTTTCTCCGCCGCCACCGGCATCGCGGTCGCCTTCGCGCTGGTGCGCGGCTTTGCGCGCCGCGGGGAAGGGCGTGAGGGCAAGGGTCTGGTCGGCAACTTCTGGGCCGACGTGACGCGCGTCACGCTGTGGGTGCTGCTGCCGATCTCGTTCGTGCTCGCGCTGTGCCTCGCAGGGCAGGGCGTGATCCAGAACTTCGACGCCTACAAGAGCGTGCAGACACTCGAGGCCACGGCCTTCCAGCAGCCCAAGAACGGCCCCGATGGCCAGCCTTTGAAGGACGACAAGGGCGCGCCCGTGATGGAAGACGCCAGCACCCCCACGCAGACGCTCGCCATGGGCCCGGTCGCTTCGCAGGAAGCGATCAAGATGCTCGGCACCAACGGCGGCGGCTTCTTTAACGCCAACTCGGCGCATCCCTACGAGAACCCGACCGCGTTCAGCAACCTGCTGGAGATGCTGGCGATCTTCCTGATCCCGGCGGCGCTGTGCTTTGCCTTCGGCCGCGTGGTCGGCGACCTGCGCCAGGGCTGGGCCGTGCTCGCGGCGATGACGGTGCTGTTCGTGGTGGCGGTGCTGGTCGTCACGCCCGCCGAGCAGGCTGGTAACCCGCTGCTGGGCCCGCTGGGCGTGGACCAGATGGCGAGCGCGCTGCAAAGCGGCGGCAACATGGAAGGCAAGGAAGTGCGCTTCGGCATCGACGCCTCGGCCCTCTTCGCCGCCGTGACCACCGCCGCCTCGTGCGGCGCGGTGAACGCCATGCATGACTCTCTCACGCCCATCGGCGGCATGGTTCCCCTGGTGCTGATGCAGCTGGGCGAGGTCGTCTTCGGCGGCGTCGGCAGCGGCCTGTACGGCATGCTGGTGTTCGCCATGCTCGCGGTGTTCATCGCGGGCCTGATGATCGGCCGCACGCCCGAGTACCTCGGCAAGAAGATCGAGGTGCGCGAGATGAAGCTGATCTCCATCGCCATCCTCGTCACGCCGGTGCTGGTGCTGGCGGGCACCGCGCTGGCGGTGAGCGCGGGTGCGGGCAAGGTCGGCATCGCCAACCCTGGCGCGCACGGCTTCTCCGAGGTGCTGTATGCGCTGACCTCGGCCGCCAACAACAACGGCAGCGCCTTCGCGGGTCTGTCGGCCAACACACCGTTCTACAACGGCCTGCTCGGCCTGGCGATGTGGCTCGGCCGCTTCGCGATGATCGTGCCGGTGCTCGCCATTGCCGGCGCGCTGGCCGCCAAGAAGCGCCTGCCCGTCACCAGCGGCACGCTGCCCACGCACGGTCCGCTGTTCGTCTTCCTGCTGATCGGCACCGTGCTGCTGGTCGGCTTGCTCAACTACGTGCCGGCACTGGCCCTCGGGCCGATCGTCGAACACCTCGTGCTCTGGAAATAAGAAGGAGCGCACCATGACTGTCAAAACCAAAACCTCTCTCTCGCTGTTCGATGCGGCGCTCGTGAAGCCCGCGCTGTGGGGCGCCTTCGCCAAGCTGAGCCCGCGCACCCAGTGGCGCAACCCGGTGATGTTCATCGTCTACATCGGGAGCATCCTCACGACGCTGCTCTGGGTGCATGCGCTGAGCTTTCCCGGCGACACCGGCATGCAGCCCGCCTTCGTGCTGGCCGTGACCGTGTGGCTGTGGTTCACCGTGCTGTTCGCCAACTTCGCCGAAGCACTGGCCGAAGGCCGCAGCAAGGCACAGGCGGCGTCGCTGCGCGGCCTGCGCAAGGACACCTGGGCCAAGAAGCTGAAGGACCAGCAACAGCCGCACCATGGCGCGCCGTGGTTGCCGGAGCAGGCACCCAACCTGCGCAAGGGCGACGTCGTGCTGGTCGAAGCCGGCGACGTGATCCCGCTTGACGGCGAGGTCATCGAAGGCGTGGCCTCGGTCGATGAAAGCGCCATCACCGGCGAATCGGCGCCTGTGGTGCGCGAATCGGGCGGTGACTTCTCGGCCGTCACCGGCGGCACCCGCGTGCTGTCCGACTGGCTGGTGGTGCGCATCTCGGTGAACCCGGGCGAGTCGTTCCTGGACCGCATGATCGGCATGGTCGAGGCGGCCAAGCGCCACAAGACGCCGAACGAGATCGCGCTGACCATCCTGCTGGTCGCACTGACGATCGTGTTCCTCATGGTCACCGTCACGCTGCTGCCGTTCTCGGTGTTCAGCGTCGAGGCCGCGGGCGCGGGCACCGTGGTGTCGCTCACCGCACTGGTCGCGCTGCTCGTGTGCCTGATCCCGACCACCATCGGCGGCCTGCTCTCGGCCGTGGGCGTGGCCGGCATGAGTCGCATGATGCAGGCCAACGTGATCGCCACCTCGGGCCGCGCGGTGGAAGCCGCCGGCGACGTCGACGTGCTGCTGCTCGACAAGACCGGCACCATCACGCACGGCAACCGCCAGGCCAGCGCCTTCCTGCCCGCACCGGGCGTGCCGAAGGGCCGCCTCGCGCGCGCCGCCATGCTCGCCTCGCTGGCCGATGAAACGCCCGAAGGCCGCAGCATCGTCGAGCTGGCACGTCGCGATGGCCTCGAAGCCGCTTCTGTCGACGTGCTGCGCTATGTGCCGTTCACCGCGCAGACCCGCATGAGCGGTGTCGACCTGCCGGCCGCGCCCCACAGCCTCGACACCGACGCCATCGTGCTGCGCAAGGGCGCGGTCGATGCGGTGCGCCGCCATGTCGAATCGTTCGGCGGCACCATGCCAGCCGAGATGCTGCGCGCCGCCGAAGAAACGGCACGCCGCGGCAGCACGCCGCTGGCCGTGGCCGAAGGCAACCGCGTGCTCGGCGTGGTCGAACTCAAGGACATCGTCAAGACCGGCATCAAGGAGCGCTTTGCCGAGCTGCGCCGCATGGGCATCAAGACCGTGATGATCACGGGCGACAACAAGCTCACGGCCGCCGCCATCGCGGCCGAGGCCGGCGTGGACGACTTCCTGGCCGAGGCCACGCCCGAAGACAAGCTTGCGCTCATCCGCAAGTACCAGGCCGAAGGCCGCCTGGTCGCGATGACCGGTGACGGCACCAACGACGCCCCCGCGCTCGCGCAGGCCGACGTGGCCGTGGCCATGGGCAGCGGCACGCAGGCCGCGAAAGAGGCCGGCAACATGGTCGACCTCGACTCCAACCCGACCAAGCTGCTCGAGGTGGTGGAGACCGGCAAGGCGCTGCTCATGACGCGCGGCTCGCTCACCACCTTCTCGATCGCGAACGACGTGGCGAAGTACTTCGCGATCATTCCGGCGATCTTCGTGTCGACGTATCCGCAGCTGGGTGCGCTCAACGTGATGCGGCTTGCGAGCCCGTCGTCGGCCATTCTGTCGGCGGTGATCTTCAACGCGCTCGTCATCGTGTTCCTGATTCCGCTCGCGCTCAAGGGTGTGCGCTACCGGCCGGTGGGCGCCGCTGCGCTGCTGCGCCGCAACCTCGCCATCTACGGCCTGGGCGGTCTGCTCGTTCCTTTCATCGGCATCAAGTTGATCGACTGGCTGCTCGTGGCCGTCCATCTCGTCTGAGGAGTTCTTCACCATGACAAGCCACAACACCAACGCCAACAACAACGGTGGCATTTTTCGCCCCGCACTCGTGCTTTTCGCACTGCTGAGCGCGCTCACCGGCCTGATCTACCCGGCGGCTGTCACAGGCGCCGCGCAGTCGCTGTTCCCATCGCAAGCGGCGGGCAGCCTCGTCGTGCGCGACGGCAAGCCCGTCGGCTCCGCGCTCATCGGCCAGAACTTCAGCGACCCGAAGCACTTCTGGGGCCGCCCGTCGGCCACCGCGCCGCAGCCCTACAACGCCAGCGCCTCGGGCGGCTCCAACCAGGGCCCGCTCAACCCCGCGCTGGCCGATGCGGTGAAGGCGCGCGTCGAAGCGCTGCGCGCGGCTGACGCGGGCAACACCGCGCCGGTGCCCGTGGACCTCGTCACGGCCTCGGCCAGCGGGCTCGACCCCGACATCAGCCCCGCCGCCGCGCACTACCAGGCCGCCCGTGTGGCACGTGAACGCGGCATGGCGCCCGACCAGGTGAATGCGCTGATCGTGCAGAACACCCAGAAGCCGCTGTGGGGCGTGCTGGGCGAATCGCGCGTCAACGTGCTGGCGCTGAACCTGGCGCTTGAAGCTTCTTCGACGGTGCGTTGAGGAGAAAACAACCATGGCCTATGCCGCTTACCGTGACCACCCCAGCGTCGTGCGAAGTCCGATCGCGCCGCGCACGACGCAGTTCCACGTGCTCGATGTCACCGTCTGCTGCGCCGACGCACTGCGCGTGCGCCGCAGCATTGCGGCCTGCGCCGAAGCCGGCGTGGTGCGCTGCGAGCCGCTGCTGCATGCCTGCAGCTCGCAGGAAAGCGACGCGCCCTGCGTGCGCCTGATGATCCGCTTTCCGACCACGCGCTACGCTGAGGTGCTGCACCGGCTCATCGAATGCGTGCCCTCGGGCGAGATCGGCCGGCTCATGAGCTGGCGCGATCACCTCACGCGCTGCGGCCTGCGCCATGGTCTCTGACCTGCTGCACGTGCTGCTGGCCATGGCGGCGCTGTTCGTGCCGCTGGGCTTTGCCTGGTGGGTGCTGTCGCGCACCGCGCGCCGGCATGCGCGGCGGCGCAAGAACGGGCCGATGCGATAACCTGCACCTTCCCATGCCCGAGACCCGCCCCGACCCCGACGCCCTGCTCGCGCAACTGCGCAGCGACGAGGCGCGCGCGCTGCGCGGCAAGCTGCGCATCTACTTCGGCGCCAGCGCCGGCGTGGGCAAGACCTGGGCCATGCTCAGCGCCGCCCGGCGCGAGCGCGAGGCCGGACGCGACGTGCTCATCGGCGTGGTCGAAACGCACGGCCGCAGCGAGACGGCCGCGCTGCTCGCGGGGCTCGACACGCTGCCGCTGCGCGAGCTGCCTTATCGCGGCCGCACGCTCGCCGAGTTCGATTTAGACGCCGCCCTGGCGCGCAAGCCCGCCGTGCTGCTGGTCGACGAACTGGCCCACACCAACGCACCCGGCTCGCGCCACGCCAAGCGCTGGCAGGACGTGCAGGAGCTGCTGGCCGCGGGCATCGAGGTGTGGTCGGCGCTCAACGTGCAGCACCTCGAAAGCCTCAACGGCACCGTCGGCGCCATCACCGGCGTGCGCGTGCACGAGACCGTGCCCGACAGCGTGCTCGACGAGGCCGACGAGGTGGTGCTGGTCGACGTCACGCCCGACGAACTCACGGCGCGGCTCGCGGCCGGCAAGGTCTACCTGCCGCAGCAGGCCGAGCGCGCCGCACAGAACTTCTTCCGCAAGGGCAACCTGATCGCGCTGCGCGAGATCGCCCTGCGCCGCACCGCCGAGCACGTCGAAGACGACGTGCGCGGCTGGCGCGTCGAGCAGTCGGTCCCCGGCGGCAACGGGCAGGGCGGCGCGGCGCTGCAGGCCTGGAACACCTCGGGCGCGATCCTGGCCTGCGTCGGTCCGCACGAGGGCGCGGCGCAGACCGTGCGCACGGCGGCGCGGCTCGCGGGCCAGCTCAACGTGCGCTGGCATGCCGCGTATGTCGAGACGCCGCGGCTGCAGCGCCTCGATGCCGCGCAGCGCGACCGCATCCTCGCCGTGCTCAAGCTCGCCGAGGAACTGGGCGCGGCCACGGCCGTGCTTACCGGCGCCGACGTGGCCGAGCAACTGTCCGAGCAGGCGCGGCGCCTCAACTGCGCGACGCTGGTCATCGGCCGCGCGGAGCCCGTGCGCGGATGGCGGCGCTGGTGGGGTGCGTCCGCGGTGCCGCTGGCGCGCGCGCTGGCACAACGGGCACCGGCGCTCGACATCCTCGAAGTCGGCCGCGCCGACAGCGCACGCCGCCTGTCGCAAGCATCGCTGGTCGCCACGCAGGCCGACGAAGACGACGAGCGCGCGCAATCGCGCTGGCCCGGCTACGCGTGGGCCGCTGCCTCCAGCATCGCGCTCACGCTGCTGTGCACGCCGCTGACCGGCGTGCTGGAGCTCACCAACATCGTCATGCTGTTCCTGCTCGGCGTGGTGGGCGTGGCGATGCGCTTCGGGCGCGGGCCGTCGGCGCTCGCGGCGATGCTCAACGTGGCGGCCTTCGACTACTTCTTCGTCGCGCCGCGCCTGTCCTTCGCGGTCAGCGACGTGCAGTACCTGCTGACCTTCGCCGTGATGCTCGGCGTGGGCCTGCTGGTGGGCCAGCTCACGGCCGGGCTGCGCTTCGCGGCCGGCGTGTCGACCAGCCGCGAGCGCCGCGCACGCTCGCTGTTCGAGCTCACGCGCGAACTCTCGGCCGCCCTCGAAAGCACCCAGGTCGTCGCGCTCGGCGCCGCCGCCGTGCAGGCCCATTTCGGCGGCCATGCGCGCGTGCTGGTCACCGATGCGGCCGACCAGCTCGTGCCCCCCGCCGACCCGGCGCCCGGCTTCGATGCGCAGGTGGCCGACTGGGCCTTCCGCCACGGCCAGCCTGCCGGCCTGGCCACCGCCACGCTCGCCGCGCAGCCCTGGCACTACGTGCCACTGCGCGCGCCGATGCGCGTGCGCGGCGTGCTCGCGCTGTGCCCGGCCCGTCCGCGCTGGCTGCTGATTCCCGAGCAGGCGCAGCAGCTGGACACGCTCGCGCGCCAGATCGCCATCGCGCTGGAGCGCGTGCACTACGTCGAAGTCGCGCAGCGCGCCGTGGTCGAGATGGAATCGGAGCGCCTGCGCAATGCGCTGCTCGGCGCCATCTCGCACGACGTGCGCACGCCGCTCACCGCGCTCATCGCGCTGGCCGAATCGCTGCAGACCCTTCCGCCCGAAGAACACACCGAGGCCGCGCGCGCCATCGTCACGCAGGCCCACGCGCTGCATGCGCTGGTCAGCAACCTGCTCGACATGGCGCGGCTCGAAAGCGGCGTGGCCGGCGGCACCGTCAACCTGCGGCGCGACTGGCAGTCGGTCGAAGAAGTGGTGGGCGCCGCCATCCGCGCCGCGCGCCCCGCATTGCGCGGCATGACCGTGCAGACCGCGTGGGACCCCGAGCTGCCGCTGGTCGAGTTCGACGCCGTGCTCATCGAGCGCGTGCTCGTCAACCTGCTGGAAAACGCCGCCAAGTACGGCGCCGCGCCCATCGAGGTGGGCGCGCGCGCCGAGCCCGGCACGCTGGTGCTCACGGTGCGCGACCACGGCCCCGGCCTGCCCGCCGCGCTGCACGGCCGCGAGCAGACACTGTTCGACAAGTTCACGCGCGGTGAGGCCGAGTCCGCCACGCCCGGCGTCGGCCTCGGCTTGGCCATCTGCCGTGCCGTGGTGAGCGCGCACGGCGGCGAGATCAGCGCAGCGAATGCGCGCGACGGCGGTGCAGAATTCACCGTCACCTTGCCGCGCCGCGAGCCGCCCGAACCCGCTGAAGCCCAGCTCTGAAACCCGCCATGCCATCCCCCACCGCCATCGTGATCGAAGACGAGCCGCAGATCCGCCGCTTCGTGCGCGGCGCGCTCGAGGCCGAAGGCTGGCAGGTGCACGAAGCCGGCACCCTGCGCGACGGCCTTGCCGCCGCCGGCACGCGCCAACCCGATCTGCTGGTGCTCGACCTGGGCCTGCCCGATGGCGACGGCGTGTCGCTGATCCGCGATGTGCGCGGCTGGTCACAGGTGCCGATCATCGTGCTCTCGGCCCGCACCGACGAAGCCGACAAGATCGCCGCACTCGACGCCGGCGCCGACGACTACCTCACCAAGCCCTTCGGCACCGGCGAACTGCTGGCCCGCGTGCGCGCCAACCTGCGCCGCCCACGTGCCGCGAGCGGCAACGGCGATGAACCGGCCGCCGAGGCCGTGTTCCGCTTCGGCGAGATCGAACTGGACCGCGCCGCACGCATCGTGCGCCGCGCCGGCGCCGAGGTGCACCTCACGCCGACCGAGTACAGATTGCTCTCCGTGCTGGTGGCCAACGCCGGCCGCGTGCTGACGCAGCGACAGCTGCTGCGCGAGGTGTGGGGCCCGTCGCACACGGACCAGAGCCACTACCTGCGCATCTACATGGGGCATCTGCGGCAGAAGCTGGAGACGGACCCGGCGCAGCCGAAGCATCTGTTGACGGAGACGGCGGTGGGGTATCGGCTGGTTGTCTAGTGAGGAGGCCGCGCTTTGTCGGCGGCACATGCCCTCACCCTAACCCTCTCCCCGAGGGGAGAGGGGACAAGGCGGGGACAAGAGAGCAAGAGGTGCGCAAGAAGGCAGTCAACGACGCCGAGGTCTTGCTCCCTCTCCCCTCGGGGAGAGGGTTGGGGTGAGGGCAACGGCCGTCACATCACGACAGCCGCTCACTCGATCGCAAGCGATCAGGCCGCCAATCCCTTGTTCGGATTCAGCAGGAATTTCTCCCCGGTCGCCTGCTTCCCATACACCCCGATCGCATCCAGCTGCAGCGCCTCCACAAGAGACACCTCCCGCGTGTAGTGACTCGCAAACGTCGTCTTCAACTCCGCCACCACGCGCGAACGCAGCCGCTGCGTGCCTTCATCGCCCAGCTTCTGCAGGAACGGGAACAGCAGCCAGCCGCCCATGCCCCAGGCCATGCCGAAGTTGCGCACGAACTCGGTCGGGCTGCGGTCCAGGCCGCCGTAGATGTAGACCTGCTTGTGCGTGGTCGAGCCGTAGCGGCTGTATTCCTTGGCGGTGCGGTTCAGCGCCGCTTCCATGCAGCCGAGGATCTGGCCGGCGAGCTTGCCGCCGCCCGTGGCGTCGAAGGCCAGCGTGGCGCCGGTGGCGACCAGGGCGTCCGTCAGCTGGTCGAGAAATTCCGGCGAGCTCGCGTTGCAGACGTACTTCGCGCCGATGCTGCGCAGCAGCGCTTCCTGCTCGGGCTTGCGCACGATGTTGACGAGGTCGATGCCGTCCTTCTGGCAGATCTTGTTGAGCATCTGGCCGAGGTTGGACGCGGCTGCCGTGTGCACCAGCGCCTTGTGGCCTTCCATCCGCATGGTCTCGACCATGCTCAGCGAGGTGAGCGGGTTGACGAAACACGAGGCGCCATCGGCAGGAGTGGCATCCGCAGGCAGCTCCAGGCACTGCGCAGCGGCGAGGCAGCGGTACTGCGAATACATCGCACCACCGATGGCCGCCACCGTCTTGCCGAGCAATGCCTGCGCGGCCGGCGACGAACCGGCCTTGACGACCACGCCCGCACCCTCGTTGCCCACGGGCATCGACTGGTCGAGCCGCGCCGCCATCGACGCGCGTGCGCGCTCGGGCACCATGGCGGTGACGACAGGGCGATCGGCCGTGCCGGAGGCCACCGCGGTGGTCATGTCGGCGGCGCCGAACAGCAGGCCCAGGTCCGACGGGTTCATCGGCGAGGCCTCGACGCGGATCACCACCTCGTGGGCCTGCGGTTCGGGCATCGGGTCGTCGTGCAGCGAGAGTTCGAGTTCGCCGTTGGAACGGATGAGAGAGCGCAGCTGGAGTGCCATGGAGAAGCCCCTGTGAAAGGTCGTTCGGAGATGGCCATCGGCCACGGGGCGGCCAGTATAGGAGCGGGTGCGCGCGCCTGCTGGCGCCTTCAGGACACCACGGGAATCACCGGGGCATGGGCCAGCGCATGGCGCATCTTCAGCGGGTCGAGCCGCTCGAGGTAGCGCGGAATGTTGCGCCACATCGTGTGGTACCCATAGCCGCCGCGCAGCATCTCCTGGCGCGCGCTGTCCTTGTCCCAGTCCTGCACGGCCATGCGGTAGACGGCCGCCACCACGCCGGTGCGGTCGGCGCCGTGCATGCAGTGAATGAGCACCGGGCCCTGCTTCTCGGCCTCGCGGATCGCGACCAGCGCGCGCAGCACCTTGGCATCGTCGATCGACCAGGTGTTGATCGGCACGCGCACCAGCCGGATGCCGCTGCCCGCAAACACCTTCCGGTCGTCGTTGAAGGAGCGCAGGCTCACGACGGTGCGGATGCCCAGCGTCTGCAGCGCCGCCACGTTCGCGCGGCGCGGCTGCGCGCTGCGATACAGCGTGGGCGTGATGCGGTGCAGGTTCTCGACCTGCAGGGCATTGAGCGGATCGGCCCAGTGGCCGGGGCGCAGGTCGGCGGTCTTCGTTTTTGTCGTTGTCATCGCGCGCGCGGACGCCAGTGGCGCACCGTCAGGATCAGCGCCGCGATCGCAAGCCCGCCCCAATAGTCGATCGGCGCACCCCACAGCCAGTGCTTGTGCCAGAACGCCTTGGTCGGGTTGAAGTTCTCGAAGCCGAAGGCCGGGTTGATGAGGAACCACAGGAAGTCTTCGCAAACCCAGAACACGATCAGCCCCGCAAGCGCCAGACCCCAGTCGCGCCATGTCCAGCGCCCCTGGAAGGCCAGCGGCGAGAAGAACACCAGCATCATGAAGGTGAACACCCAGGCGTGATAACCCGTCATCGCGCGGCCACCCCAGAACAGGTCGAGCCAGATGTTGTTCTCGATGCGCCACGTGGGCAGCGAGGTGGCCCAGCCCGCACCGCCTTCGATCTGGATCTCGGCGTTGGCGAAGAAGAACGCCATCGTCACGACCCACGCGAGGTAGACCAGCGTGCGGCCGATGCCCGGCCGGGGCTCCACGGCGCCGCCGCTCATTCGACGAGGCCCAGCACGCGCTGCAGCACCGCACGCGCGGCCTGCGGCTTGCCCAGCGCGCGGCTGCGCGCGGCCATGGCGGCGAGCTTGGCGGGGTCGGCCATGAGGCGCGCGACCTTGTAGTCCAGGCCGATGGCGTCGTAGGCCAGCCACGCGGCGCTTTCTTCCATGAGGAAGCCGGCGTTGTGCTCTTCCTGCCCCGGAATCGGCGAGATCAGCAGCATCGGCTTGCCCAGCGCCAGGCACTCCGACACCGTGAGGCCGCCGGGCTTGGTCACGACCAGGTCGGCCGCGGCCATCATCTTGTGCATCTCGTTCGTGAAACCGACGGCCACCACGCGGCCCGGATGGCGCCGCGACAGCGCCTCGAGCCGCGCGTGCGCGTCCGCATTGCGGCCGGCCACGGCGATCACCTGGAACGGCGTGTCGCCGCCGAGCGCCAGCACGCGCTCGACCATGCTCGGCAGGTCGCCCACGCCGGCACCACCCGACGCCATCAACAGCACCGGCCGTGCGGGGTCCAGCCCCAGCGCACGAGCGCAGGCCGCGTGCGCCAGCTCGGGTGCATCAGGCTCGGAAAAAGCCGGCATCACCGGAATGCCCGTGACATGCACGCGCTCGGGCGGAATGCCGCGTGCGCGCAGCCGGAAGGCGACTTCTTCCGTCGCCGCGAGGTAACCGGTCATGCCCGGCACCAGCCACATGTTGTGCAGGTCGTAGTCGGTGATCTGCAGCCACACGGGGCACTCGATGCGCCCCCGGTTGCGCTCGCGCATCAGCAGCTCGGCCGGCAGGAAGTGGGTGCAGATCACGGCGTCGGGCTTGGCGCGGCGAATTTCGCGCACCAGCGCGCCGGTGCTCAGGCGCTCGATGCCGCGTCGCAGCCGCTGCGAGGGCGCGTGGTGCGGCGTGACGTCGGTGCGCTGGTGCAGGTACGACCACAGCTCGGGCGCGCGGTTCACCAGCTGGAGGTACCAGTCGGTGTACACCTTGCGAAAGCCCAGCGGCACATGGGCCATGGCGTCGACATGCACCGCGGTATGCGGCGCGAACGACTGGGCGAGGGTGGATTCAAGCGCCTGGGCGGCGCGCACATGGCCGTTGCCGGCGCTCACACTGAGGATCAGGAGATGGGTCATGCAGTAAGGATGCCGGCGGCGTGCCGATTGGCGCGCATTATCGCCACGCATTGCGACACATCGGCCCCGGGCGTGGCACGGCGCCCGCCATCGGCGAAAATGTCACGGGACGCCCCGTCCCGCGGGCTGTGCACCGCCATCTCGCCAGCCGCAACCATTGCTCCCATGACCGACAACGCCCCCGCCCCCGTCCGCCTCAACAAACGCATGGCCGAACTCGGCCTGTGCTCGCGCCGCGAGGCCGACGACTGGATCGCTCAGGGCTGGGTGCGCGTCAACGGCAAGCCCGCCGAGATGGGCGTGAAGGTCACGCCCAACGACCGCATCGAGGTCGACAAGGCCGCCAAGGGCCAGCAGGCGAACCAGGTCACGATCCTCATCAACAAGCCCATCGGCTACGTGAGCGGGCAGGCCGAAGACGGCCACGAGCCGGCGGTCACGCTCTTCACGCCCCAGAACCGCTGGGTGGAAGACAACGCGCGCTTTTTCTTCGGCCCGCAGCAGCTGCGCGGCCTGGCGCCGTGCGGGCGGCTCGACATCGACTCCACCGGCCTGCTCGTGATGACGCAGGACGGGCGCATCGCGCGCCAGCTCATCGGCGAAGACTCGGTGATGGACAAGGAATACCTCGTGCGCGTGGCCTACCACGGCCTGGACCAGCCGGCGCCCACCGGCCAGCTGGTGCGCCTGGACGACGACGACCCGGTCACCACCAACGTGCAGGCGGTGTTTCCGCCCGCCATGCTCGCGCGGCTGCGGCACGGCCTGAGCCTGGACGGCCAGGCGCTCAAGCCGGCGCGCGTCGAGTGGCAGAACCCCGAGCAGCTGCGCTTCGTGCTCACCGAAGGCAAGAAGCGCCAGATCCGCCGCATGTGCGAGCTGGTCGGCCTCAAGGTGGTGGGGCTGAAGCGCGTGCGCATCGGCAAGGTGATGCTCGGCAACCTGCCGGTCGGGCAGTGGCGCTACCTGGCGCCGCACGAGAAGTTCTAACCAAAAATCGACCCATGGCCGCGGTGCTGAGCCGGCGCGCATTGAACCGGGCCACGCTGGCGCGGCAGATGCTGCTGGCGCGGCGCAAGGCGACCGTCGTGCAGGCCATCGACAAGCTGGCCGGTTTGCAGGCGCAGGCGCCCAACCCACCGTACGTCGGTCTGTGGAGCCGGCTCGAAGGCTTTCGCCGCGAGCAGTTGACCGATGCGCTGAAAACACGCCGCATCGTGCGCATGTCGACGCTGCGGGCGACCCTGCACCTGATGACCGCCCCGGACGCGTGGGCCTGGCGGCCGTTGCTCGAACCGGTGCACCAGCGCGGCCTGTCGGGCCTGCATGCGCGGGCCCTGGAAGGCGTCGACCGTGCGGCCGTGGTGAAGGCGGGCCGTGCGCTGCTCGATGGCGGACCGCTCACCGGCACGGCGCTCGGCCAGGCGCTTGCCGGGCGTTGGAAGAACCACGCGCCGGCTTCACTTGCCGCGCTCATCCGCAACAACGTGCCGCTGGTTCACCTGCCGCCCGCGGGCAGCTGGAACTCGCACCAGAACGCGCTGCTGCAGCCGCTCGGCGCATGGCTCGGTGAATCCGCCGCCGAGATCGCAGAAGCCACGCAAGACGACCTGCTCCTGCGCTACCTCGCCGCCTTCGGCCCCGCGACACTGGCCGATGCGGGCGCGTGGTCGGGCCTCACGGGGTGGAAGGCCGTGGCCGAACGGCTGCGGCCGCAGCTGCGCGTGTTCACCGGCGAGCAGGGCCAGGAACTCTTCGATCTGCCGCGCGCGCCGCGCCCCGACCCCGACACGCACGCGCCGCCGCGCCTGGTCGCCGAATGGGACAACCTGCTGCTCTCGCACGCCGACCGCAGCCGCGTGCTCGACGAGGCGCATCGCGCCCGCGTGTTCACCGTCAACGGCATCGTGCGCGGCACGGTGCTGCTCGACGGCTTCGTGGCGGGCACCTGGAAGATCGAACGCGCGACGCAGGCGGCCACCGTGGTTCTGGAGCCCTTCACGCGCTGGTCGGCGGCCGACCGGCGCGGCGTGGAGGAAGAGGCGCTGCGCCTGCTGGCCTTTGCCGCGGGCGCAGAAGGCGAGCGGCACGCGGTTCGCGTCCTGAGCCCCGCCTAAGCCTCTCCTAAGTCTTCGCGCCTACGCTGCGCCGCGGCGCAGGGCCACTACCGATCATCCCGGTCGCGTGCTACCTTGCGCGCGAAGGAGTCGCCGCGATGCGCGTGCTGCTGGTGGAAGACGACGAAATGATCGGGCGCAGCCTGAAGCAGGCGCTCGAGGGCGCGGGCTGGTCGGCCGACTGGGTGCGCGACGGCGAACTGGCGCACAGCGCGCTCGGCGACGGCGGCTACACCTGCGTGCTGCTCGACCTGGGCCTGCCGCGCCAGGACGGCACCGAGGTGCTGCGCCGCGCGCGCGAACGCGGCGACGCCACGCCCGTGCTGGTGCTCACCGCGCGCGACGGCCTGGACGATCGCATCCACAGCCTGGACCTCGGCGCCGACGACTACCTGCTCAAGCCCTTCGAGTTCCGCGAACTGCTCGCGCGCATGCGCGCCGTGGTGCGCCGCCGCGACGGCGCCGCGCATTCACGGATCGGCACTGCCGCGCTGCAGCTGGACCTCACGACGCGCGAGGTGGCCGTGAACGGCGTGCCCGAGGCGCTCACCGCGCGCGAGTTCGCACTGCTGCACGCACTGCTGGAGCGGCCCGGCGCCATCCTCTCGCGCGAGCAGCTCGAGAACCGCATCTACGGCTGGGGCGACGAAGTGACCAGCAATGCGATCGATGTGCTGATCCACGGCATGCGCCGCAAGCTCGGCGCCGACGCGATCCGCAACGTGCGCGGGCTCGGCTGGCGAGTGGCTGCATGACCGGTGACCGCCGCTGGTGGCGCCCGCGTTCGCTGCGCACCCAGCTGTTGCTGTGGCTGGTCACGCTGCATGTGGTGGCGGCGGTGCTCACGGCGTGGTTCTCTTTCCTGGCCTACGGCAACCTCGTTCACAACGCGCTGGACGACCAGATGCGGCTGGTGGCCGAGTCGTACGCGGGCAACGACCCGCCCAAGACCCCGCGCGCGATGGACGGCGAAGCGGCGTTCTCGCGCGGCGCCTTCGTCGTGCAACTCTGGAGCGCCGACGGCGCCACCTTGCGCGCGAGTTCGTGGCCCGCGCTGTCGGTGCCGCTGCAGCCCGGCAGCGGCTTCCGCGACGTGCACGCGGAAGGGCCCGCACATTCGCGCTGGCGCGTGTTCACGGCCGAGCCCGCGCTGCATGCCGACGCGCCGCGCGTGCAGGTGCTGCAGAACGAGGACTACCGGCACCGCCGTGCGCTGCGCCGCGCCCTGCTCGAAGGCCTGCCGATCGCGCTGCTGCTGCCGGCGGCGCTGCTGGTGCTGTGGCTCATCGTGTCGGCCGCCTCGCGCTCGCTGCGCGGCGTGGCGCGCGACGTGGCCTCGCAGGACGAGCGTCGCCCCACCGAGCTGTCGCTGGCGCGCGTGCCCGACGAGATCACGCCGCTGGTGGGCGCCTTCAACCACCTGCTGTCGCGCGTGCGCAGCGCCTTCGCCACGCAGCGCCGCTTCGTGCAGGACGCAGCGCACGAGCTGCGCACGCCGATGGCCGCCATCGGCCTGCAGATCGAGAACCTGCGCGCGCACGTGCCGGCGGGCGAAGCCACCGACCGCTTCAACCAGCTCGAAGCCGGCGTGACGCGCGCGCAGCACCTGATCGAGCAGCTGCTGCAGCTGTCGCGGCAGGACGCGCCGCCCTCGGATGCGCCGGGCGAGCGGGTCGACATCGAAGCGTTGCTGCGCGACAGCCTGGGCCAGCGCATGGTGCTGGCCGATGCGCGGCGCATCGACGTGGGCTTTGAAGGACTCACGAGCGCCGTGGTGACTGCACCCGCGTCCGAACTGCGCAGCGTGTTCGACAACCTCATCGACAACGCGCTGCGCTATGCGCCCGAAGGTGGCGTGGTCGATGTGCGGCTGCACCGGGTCGAGGACGGACAGGCGGTGGTCGACGTGCTGGACAACGGACCGGGCATTCCGCCGGCCGAACTGGAGCGCGTGTTCGACCGCTTCTTTCGCGTGCCCGGCGCGGCGGCGGGCGGCAGCGGGCTGGGCCTGGCGATTGCGCGCACGGCGGCGGAGCGGCATGGGCTGCGCATCGAACTGCGCAACCGCGAGGACGGGCCGGGGTTGAGGGCGCGGGTGCTGCTGCCGATGTAGAGGGCGCGGTGATGCTCACGCTCCGCTCATTCTTCGCTCACGCTCGCCTCAGTCAGGCTGCCTAGAGTGGCTGCAGGTCCTGCTGCGCGCGGTCCGCGCGACGGCTCCGGACCGGAGACAACCTGCCCTCAGGAGAACACACCATGCGCACTTCGTTCCAACTTCTTGCCGTTGCTTCCTTCGCCGCGTTCGCGGCCCTGGGCACGGTCCACGCGTCCGCCGAAACCACCGACGGTTCGGACTTCCATCCGCTGCAGATGAATTCGCCGGAGAACCCGGAGGTGCAGGCCGGCGCGATGGCGGCGGCACGTCCGAGCGGCACGGAGCCCATCGGGCAATCGACCTCGGCGCCGGCGATCAATGGGATGACGCCGGTGTCCGACATCGAGGCGGGCGCCTATGCGGCGTCGCACCCGACGGGCACGGAGCCCATCGGGCAATCGACTTCACTGCCGATGGTGAAGTCGGGCAGCAGCGGAAGCTGAGTCCGCCGCCGAAGATTTACCAGCTCAGTCGTCGTTGCTGCTGAGCAGTGCGCGGTAGATCACCGCGCCGATGATCGCGCCCACGATCGGGGCGACCCAGAACAGCCACAGCTCCGACATCGCGTACGACGGGCCGAACAGGGCCGGGCCGGTGCTGCGCGCCGGGTTCACCGAGGTGTTGGTCACGGGGATCGACACCAGGTGGATCAGCGTCAGGCACAGGCCGATGGCCATGCCTGCGAAGCCGGCTGCCGCGCGCCGGGCGGTGGCACCGAGGATCACGATCAGGAACACGGCGGTCATCACCACTTCGCTGATGAGTGCAGCCGTCATGCTGTACTTGCCGGGCGAGTGCTCGCCGTAGCCGTTGGTGGCAAAGCCGCCGATGTCCGCGCCCGGCTTGCCGGTGGCAATCAGGTACAGCACGCCGGCCGCCGCGATGGCGCCCAGCACCTGCGACACGATGTAGCCCGGCAACTGTCCGGCCTTGAAACGGCCTGCGGCGGCGAGGCCGATCGACACGGCCGGGTTGAAGTGGCCGCCCGAGATCGGACCGAGCGCATAGGCGCCGGTGACCACCGTGAGGCCGAAGGCCAGCGAGACGCCGAGCAGGCCGATGCCGACGCCCGGAAAGGCCGCTGCCAGAACTGCGCTTCCGCAGCCTCCGAGCGTGAGCCAGAAAGTACCAATGAATTCTGCAGACCACTTTTTGTAGGTACTGTGTTCCATAACGCTCCATCCTGAAGTTGAGAAAGCGCGCACGGCGAGGGCCGAACGCGGGCCGCATTCTAGGAACGGGAAATGAAGGCGTCGAGCAAACGGGCGCGCTGAGCGGCAACTGTTCACGATTGCTGTGGATTTGTGCCCTGCAGCATTTGCAAATGGGCGGGGCGAGGGCGCGCCACCGCACATCGTCGTCACATCGTCACGACGACCTTGCCGAACGCGCCGCGTTCCAGATGGTCGAGCGCGGCGGGCAGCGCGTCGAAGCCGTAGCGCGCCGCAATCACCGGCTTCAGCGCGTTGGCATCGACCGCGCGCACCAGCTCTTCGAGCGCACGACGGTGGCCGACGCCGATGCCTTGCACCGTCACGCGGCCGAGCACCATCGCGTAGAACGACGCGCTCAGCGTGTCGCCGCCGAGCATGCCGATGATCGACACGCGCCCGCCCTGCTTCACGGCCTGCAGCGAGCGGTCGAGGTCGGGGCCGCTCGAGAGTTCGAGCACGTGGTCGACGCCGCGCCCGTGCGTGAGCCGGCGCACCTCGGCGGGCCAGTCGCTGTCGCGCGCCAGCACGTGCGTGGCGCCGAGCGCGCGGGCGGCGGCCTGCTTGTCGGCGCTGCCCGTCACCACGATGGCCTGCGCGCCGTGCAGCCGCGCGAGTTGCAGCCCGAACAGCGCGACGCCGCCGGTGCCGTGGACCAGCACCGTCTCGCCCGCGCGCAGGGCGCCGGTTTCGACCAGCGCGAACCACGCCGTGAGGCCGGCGCAGGGCAGCGTGCTCGCTTCTTCGAGGCTCAGCGTGGCGGGCGCGGCCACGGCCCAGTTCGCATCGATGCACACGTGCGAGGCCAGCATGCCCGGGCCGGGGCCGCCGAGCAGCGTGGTGTCGGCGTGCCAGTGGCTGTCGATCCAGCCGCCCCAGAAGGTGTTGATCACGCGGTCGCCCACGGCAAAGCGGCGCACGCCCGGGCCCACGGCCACCACGGTGCCCGCCATGTCCGAGCCGGGCGTGAAGGGCAGGTCGAGCGCCATGCCCATGCCGTCGCGCACCATGAGCAGGTCGCGGTAGTTGAGCGCCACCGCGCCCACGCGCACGAGGATCTGGCCCGCGCCCGGCGAGGGCATCGGCGCGTCGGCTTGTTCGAGGTGGGCGCGGCCCAGCCGGGGAAGCTGCCAGCGGCGCAGCACGTCGGGTTCTTGCATCGGAAAGGCTCCATCAAAAAAGGACTGACCTCGATGCTATTGACGATGAAAACGATCCGGTGGTGGATAATTTTCCGAAGAATGGTGCTTGAAAGTCTCCAATGAGCCAACGCCTGCAAGGCATCGAAGAGTTCGTCGCGGCGGTGGAGGCGGGCAGCTTTGCGCTCGCCGCGCAGCGTTTGCACGTCACGCGTTCGGCCGTCGCCAAGAGCATCGCGCGGCTCGAGGCGCGGCTGGACACGCGCCTCTTTTTGCGCACCACACGCAGCCAGAGCCTCACCGAGGAAGGGCACGGCTACTACGAGCGCTGCCGCCGCGCGCTGGCCGAACTGGACGCGGCCGAGGCGCTCACCGACGCCGCGCGCCACACGGCCGCCGGCCTCGTGCGCCTGAGCATGCCGGCGATGCTCGGGCGGCTCAAGGTCGGGCCGCTGCTGCTGGCATTGGCGCGTCAGCACCCGCAGCTGTCGCTGGAGCTGGCCTTCAATGACCGGCGCGTCGACCTCGTCGAAGAGGGGCTCGACCTGGCCATCCGCAGCGGCGAGCTCGACGACAGCGCGGGCCTCGTGGCGCGGCCGGTCGGCGTGCAGTGGATGCTGCTGTGCGCTGCGCCCGCGTACCTGGCCGAGCGCGGCCATCCGCGTGATCTGCGCGCACTGGTCGCGCCGCACGAGGCCGTGTACTACGCCCGCGACGGGCAGGTGTCGCCCTGGCGCTTTCACGAAGGCGGAACGATGGTGGAGGCCGCGCTCCCGTCGCGGCTGCGTTGCGACAGCGCCGAGGTGCTGCTGGAGGCCGCCCTCGGCGGCATGGGCCTGGCGCGGCTGCCGGCCTGGCTGGCGGCCGACGCGCTTGCGGCCGGCACGCTGGTGCGCGTGTTCGACGAGCCGGTGCCGTTTGGCTTTCCGCTGCACGTGATCCGCACGCCGAGCCGCTACCTGCCGCTGAAGACGCGCGTGGTGATCGACTGGCTGGTGGAACACCTGCCACCGCTGCTGGCGACACGCTGAACCCATCCACGCAGACGGGCGCTATCCTGCGCCTTCGAGCAACGAGGAGACCTGCGCATGCCTTCATCATCCGCCCCGCGACCCACCGTGAGCGCCCTGGCCATCGCCTGCCTGGGCGCGGTGCTCCTGCTCGGGGCGCCGCAGGCTGCCGCGCAGGGCACCGTCAACGCGCTGTGCAGCACCGACGCGGGCTGGTGTGAGGCGGCCGCCACGGCCTTCACGCGCGAGACCGGCATCAAGGTGCAGCAGGCCCACAAGGGCACCGGCGAAATCGGTGCGCAGCTGCGCGCCGAGGCCGCCAACCCCAAGACCGATCTCTGGTGGGGCGGCACCGGCGACCCCTTTTTGCAGGCCGCCGAGCAGGGCCTGCTCGAGCCGTACCGCCCGGCCTACATCAACGACCTGCACGACTGGTCGGTGCGCCAGTACGCCATGTCGCAGAACATGGTGGGCGGCTTCTACACCAGCGCCATGGGCTTCGGTTTCAACACCGACCTGCTGAAGAAAAAGAAGCTCGCCGAGCCCAGGTGCTGGGCCGACCTCATCAAGCCCGAGTACAAGGGCGAGATCGAAATCTCGCACCCCGCCACCAGCGGCACGGCCTACACCGTCATCGCCGGCCTGGTGCAGCAGATGGGCGAGGAGCCCGCCTTCGACTACCTGAAGAAGCTGCACAAGAACGTCACCAGCTACACGCGCAGCGGCCAGGCGCAGGCGCCCAACGTGGCCAAGGGCGAGGTGGCGATCGGCGTGAGCTTCATCTTCGGCTTCGAGCGCTGGCGGCACGACAAATTTCCGGTGAAGACCGCCGCGCCCTGCGAAGGCACGGGCTTCGAAATCGGCGGCATCGCGCTCGTGAAGGGCGCGCGCAACAAGGAGAACGCCAGGCGCTACTACGACTGGCTCATGAGCCCCGCGGGCCAGTCCATCGGCGCCAAGGTCGGCAGCCTGCAGTCGCCGGCCAACAAGACCTTCAAGGCCGATGCCCGCATTCCGTCGATGGAGGGCGTGCGGCTCATCAAGTACGACTTCGAGAAATACGGCAAGGTGGCCGAGCGCAAACGGCTCATCGACCGCTGGACGCGTGAAGTGGAGTCGCAACCGCGCTGAAAGCGCAGCGTGCAGCCGACAGCCGTGTGACAAAGTTCGCCCGGCCTTGCACTCGTTGTTTTTTGGCGCGACAACCCCAGTTCATAAAGTTGGCAAGGCCGCTGCCCGCCGCGGGCGGCTCGCCTTAGAATTTTTTGGCTTCGATCTCATTCTTTCCCATGGCTGATTCCTCCAATACCAAACTCCCGTTCCAGGCTGAAGTCGCGCAACTGCTGCACCTCGTCACGCATGCGCTGTACTCCAACAAGGAAATCTTCCTGCGCGAGCTGATCTCGAACGCGTCCGACGCGTGCGACAAGCTGCGCTTCGAGGCGCTCGACCATCCCGAGCTCTACGAAGACCAGCCCGAGCTCGACGTGCGCCTGTCGTTCGACAAGGCCGCGCGCACCCTCACCCTCACCGACAAGGGCATCGGCCTGTCGCGCCAGGAAGCCATCGACAACCTCGGCACCATCGCCAAGAGTGGTACCAAAGACTTCATGAGCCGCCTGAGCGGCGACCAGAAGGCCGACGCGCAGCTCATCGGCCAGTTCGGCGTGGGCTTTTACTCGGGCTTCATCGTGGCCGACAAGATCAGCGTCGAGTCGCGCCGCGCGGGCCTGCCCGCCGACCAGGGCGTGCGCTGGGTGAGCGGCGGCGCCGGCGACTTCGAGGTGGCCGACATCACGCGCGCCGAACGCGGCACCAGCATCACGCTGCACCTGCGCGACGATGCCGACGAATACCTCAACGCCTGGAAGCTCAAGCAGATCGTCGGCAAATATTCCGACCACATCTCCCTGCCCATCCTGATGGAAAAGGAAGAGTGGAAAGAAGGCGAGAACGACCAGCCCGGCGACATGGTGAAAACCGGCGAATGGGAAACCGTCAACAAGGCCAACGCCCTGTGGAGCCGTCCCAAGAAGGACATCACGTCCGAGCAGTACGAAGAGTTCTACAAGAGCATCAGCCACGACTACGAGGCGCCGCTCGCCTGGAGCCACAACCGCGTCGAAGGCAGCACCGAGTACACGCAGCTCCTGTACATCCCGGCCAAGGCCCCGTTCGACCTGTGGAACCGCGACAAGAGCGCGGGTGTCAAGCTGTACGTCAAGCGGGTCTTCATCATGGACGACGCCGAGGCGCTGCTGCCCAACTACCTGCGCTTCGTGAAGGGCGTGATCGACTCGGCCGACCTGCCGCTCAACGTGAGCCGCGAGCTGCTGCAGGAAAGCCGCGACGTGAAGGCCATCCGTGAAGGCAGCACCAAGCGCGTGCTGTCGATGCTCGAAGACCTGGCCAAGAAGCAGAAGACCGCGCCCGACAGCGTCGAAGGCAAGATCGACGTGGGCTCGGGCGAATCGGTGCCCGCACCCGAGCCGACCGAAGGTGTGACCGACGTGGTCGACAAGAACACGCCCACCGCCGCCGAAACGGCCGCCGCGGCCGCCGACGACTCGGGCAAGTTCGCCAAGTTCTACGCCGAGTTCGGCGCGGTGCTGAAGGAAGGCCTGGGCGAGGACATGGGCAACCGCGACCGCATCGCCAAGCTGCTGCGCTTTGCCTCCACCACGAGCGACGTCGCGAGCGTGAGCTTCGCCGACTACAAGGCGCGCATGAAGGACGGCCAGGACGCCATCTACTACATCACGGCCGACAACCTCGCCGCCGCCAAGAACAGCCCGCAGCTCGAGGTCTTCAAGAAGAAGGGCATCGAGGTGCTGCTCATGACCGACCGTGTCGACGAGTGGGCGCTGAACTACCTCAACGAGTTCGACGGCACGCCGCTGCAGAGCGTGGCCAAGGGCGCGGTCGACCTGGGCAAGCTGCAGGACGAAGCCGAGAAGAAGGCCGCCGAGGAAGCCGCCGAGTCGTTCAAGCCGCTGCTCGAAAAACTGAAAGAGGCGCTCAAGGACAAGGCCGAAGACGTGCGCGTGACCACGCGCCTGGTCGACTCGCCCGCCTGCCTCGTGGTGGAAGACGGCGGCATGAGCACGCAGCTCGCGCGCATGCTCAAGCAGGCCGGCCAGCCCGCGCCCGACCTGAAGCCCGTGCTCGAAGTCAACGCCGAGCACCCGCTGGTGAAGAAGCTCGAAGGCTCCGCGCATTTCGACGACCTCGCGAACATCCTGTTCGACCAGGCGCTGCTGGCCGAAGGCGGCCTGCCGGCCGACCCCGCCGCCTACGTGAGGCGCGTCAACGCGCTGCTGGTGTGAACGCCCGGCCGCGCATCGTTCGTCGCGCAGCGGCTGCCACTTCGGCGCTGCTGTTGTTGCTTCTGATGGGCGGCTGTTCGCACTATCACATCGGCATTCCGCTGGTGCCCGGGCTCTCGCTCGGGCTCGGTGCCACGAAGGACGGCAATTTTTCCGTCGGCCTGAACACCGGCTGGGGCCCGCTCGGCGCGGGCGTGTCCCTGCACGACAACGGCGCCGTCACCGGCTCGGCCAGCGTCGGCGTGGGGGTCGGCGTCGGGCCGATCGGCACCGGCGTGGGCGTCGGCAAGAGCGTGGTGCTGCACAACCCGTACGAGACGGCGCCAGCAGCGCCCGGGCAGGCGACGCCTGGCGTGGTGGTGCCTGCCGCGGCATCGGCCACCGCGCCTGTCAGTGTCACCAAGGCCGGCGTCACGCGGCCCATGTCATCGTCGCCACCGATCGCCGCCGCACCCGTGCCGGCGGCACGCGTGTCCTACCGCCCCTCCGCTGCGAGAACAGCGGTCGTGGCCGGCGAAGCAGGCACGCCCGGCCATCCCATCGCGCCCTGATGGTCGCGCCCCTCCCACCCCTGACCGCGCCGCGGCCCGGCGCGAGGCTGCCCTTTCCATGAGTCTCAGTACCGAAGCCGTCCTCGCGCTTGCGCCGGACGACGCCTCCGCGAAGGCCGCCAAAGGCCTGCTCGCGCCCGCCAAGTGGCCCACGCTCGCACATTCCGACGACGCCGTCTGGGGCGAATGCCAGGGCAGCGGCAGCAAGCCCTACCAGACACAGGTCGACCTGTCGGGGCCCGTGTTCCGCTGCTCCTGCCCGAGCCGCAAGTTCCCCTGCAAGCACGGCCTGGCGCTGATGCTGCTGCGCGCGCAGAGCGAAGCCAGCTTCACCGCCGGCGCGCCGCCGCCGTGGGTGGCCGACTGGCTCGCCTCGCGCCGCGACAAGGCCGAGAAGAAAGAAGCCCGCGCCGCCGAACCGGCCGCCGCGCCCGATCCCGCTGCAGCCGCCAAGCGCGACGCGCAGCGCTGGAAGCGCATCGAGACCGGCGTGCAGGAGCTTGCGCGCTGGCTCGACGACCAGACCCAGCGCGGCCTGGCCGCGCTCGGCAGCGAGCAGGCCGAAGGCTGGGCCGCCATGGCCGCGCGCATGGTCGACGCGCAGGCGCCGGGGCTCGGCCAGCGCATCACGCAGGCGGCCGAGCTGATCGGCGCCGGCGATGGCTGGCCCGCGCGCCTGCTCGACCGGCTGGGCCGGCTGCAACTGATCGTCGATGCGGTGCCGCGCCGCGACAGCCTGTCGCCCGCCACGCGCGCCGACCTGCGCGCCGCGCTCGGCTGGCCGCAGGACCGCGAGGCGCTGCTGGCCGATGGCGAGCGCGTGAACGACCACTGGCTCGTGCTGGGCCAGTGCCTCGACGAGCGCGACACCAAGCTGGTCGAGCGCCATGTGTGGCTGCAGGGCCGCGCGAGCGGACGGCGCGCGCTGCTGCTCGACTACTCGCACGGCGGACGCGGCTTCGAGACCGGCTGGGTCAGCGGCAGCGAACGTGCGGCCGTGCTGTGCTTCTATCCCGGCCACGCCTCGCAGCGCGCGGTGGTGGCCGAGCTGCCGGCCGAGGCTGCGTCGACCGCAGCGCCTGTCGCGCTTCATGACGAAGCCAGTGAATGGCAACGCATGGCGCAGCAGATCGCGGCCAACCCGTGGCAGCCGCTGCTGCCCCTGGTGTGGGCCGATGCCGTGCCCGCGCGGCATGGCGACCAGTGGTGGCTGCGCCTGGGCGCCGCTTCGCAGGCGCTGCCGATGCAACTGGCCGCGGCCGAAGCCTGGCAGCTGATGGCGCATTCGGGCGGTGCGCCGCTGCGCGTATTCGGCGAATGGGACGGCGAGCAGTTCGCGCCACTCACCGCGTGGGCGGCTGAGGGTGGAACACCCGTCTGGACCTTGAGCGGAGCACGCACATGAGCCACTGGAACACCTTGCTGCAGACGGCTCTCGTCGGCACCGCACGCCAACCCGTGCCCGCCGCCGACGGCATGGCCGGCGATTTCGGCGCGCTGCTTCAGGCGCTGCAACAACCCGCTGACAGCGCGCAAGGCGTGCTGCTGCGCGTCGCGGGCGCCGTGGCCGTGGGCCGCCGTGCGGGCTTCGTCGCGCCGGGCTTGCCCGCCGACGACGCACCGCCTGCCGCCAACGATCTCTCTCCCGCGCTCGGCGACCCCGCCTTGCTCGCCGTGATCGCCGATGCGCTCGCCGCCGGCCCGCAGCGCCTGCAGCACGAGGTGCTGGCGGTGCTCGCCGCTGCCGGCTGGCGCCTGCCGCCCAGCCTGCTGCCCGCCGCGCTCGATGCCGGCCGCCGCGACACCGCGCTGCGTCCCGCCGTCGTTCTCGCGCTCGGCGAGCGCGGTCGCTGGCTGGCCGCGCGCAACGACGACTGGCGCTACGCCGTCGGTGCCAGCGCGCAGGCCGACACGCAGACCCGCTGGGACGAAGGCAGCATCGATCAGCGCCGCGCCGTGCTGGCCGAGCAACGCCGCGACGACCCGGCTGGCGCGCGCGAACGCCTCGCCGCCGAGCTGCCGCAACTGCCCGCCAAGGAGCGCGCCGTGCTGATCGGCGCGCTGGCCGAGAACCTCGGTCCCGACGACGAAGCCTTGCTCGAAGCCCAGCTGAAAGACCGCGCGCGCGATGTGCGCCAGACCGTGGTCGAGCTGCTGCAGCGCCTGCCGGCCAGCGCGCACGTGCGGCGCGTCGAGGCCTTTCTCGCGCCCTTGCTCTCACCGCAAGGCGCGACGTGGCAACTGAACGCCCCCGAGGCCGCCGACCCGCGCTGGAAGGACGACGCCATCGACGCCACGCGCCCCACGCACGACAGCCTCGGCGAGCGCGCGTGGTGGCTCTACCAGCTCGTGCGCCAGATGCCGCTCGCGTGGTGGACCGCGCGCACCGGCCTGACGCCCGCTGCCTTGCTCGACTGGGCCGCGACCGGCGACTGGCACGACGCGCTGCTGCGCGGCTGGAACGAGGCCGTGCTGGCCGCGCCCGATTTCGACTGGTGCGATGCGCTGCTCGACCGCCCGCGCGGTCACCGCGGCGGCGTGGGCCCGCTGCTGGCGCTGCTGCCGCGCGAACGCCGCGAGCGCCACTGGGCGACGCAACTCGGCGATGCCGGCGAGGGCGTGCAGGACGTCGTCGCGTTTGCCGACCAGGCCTGCGCGCCCGGCAATACGCCCTCGGCCGCGCTGTCGCTGCGCATCGCACAGGCGCTGCGCACGCGCGTCGAGCGCGGCGACCTCGTCAACGACTACGTGCTGCGCCAGGTGCTCGGCACCGCCGCCGCGCTGCTGCACCTCGATGCGCTGCCGCTGCTGGCCGACCTGCCGCGCGCGGCCGAGGAAAGCCCCGGCCTCGCCCACGCACTGGCCGACACCGCGCGCATCGTGCGCGCGCGCCGGCTGGTCGCGACCCTTCCCTTGTCTTCTTTCTCTTCTTCCTCACTTTCAACCTCTTCCCAAGGCCGTCCATGAGCAATGTCCTGCGCCAGCATGCCGAACAGCAATTCGCCGAAGAACTCGAAGCGCTCCAGAAGGTCGACGACCGCCAGCGCCCGGCCAACTGGAAGCTCTCGCCCTGGGCCGTGCTCACCTACCTGATGGGCGGCAAGCTGGCCAACGGCTTCGAGGTCAGCCCCAAGTACATCGGCAGTTCGCGCCTGATGGAAATCGCCGTGTCCACGCTCGCGACCGACCGCGCGCTGCTGCTGTACGGCGTGCCGGGCACTGCCAAGTCGTGGGTGTCGGAGCACCTGGCCGCCGCCGTGAGCGGTGACTCGACGATGCTGATCCAGGGCACGGCTGGCACCAGCGAAGAACAGCTGCGCTACGGCTGGAACTACGCCGAGCTGCTGGCCCACGGCCCGTCGGAAAAGGCGCTGGTGCCGAGCCCGCTGGTGAACGCCATGCGCCTGGGCAAGATCGCGCGCGTCGAAGAACTCACGCGCATCCCGGCCGACGTACAAGACTCGCTGATCACCGTGCTTTCGGAAAAGACGCTGCCCGTGCCCGAACTCGGCACCGAGGTGCAGGCCACGCGTGGCTTCTCGGTGATTGCCACGGCCAACAACCGCGACAAGGGCGTGAATGAACTCTCGAGCGCGCTCAAGCGCCGCTTCAACACCGTGGTGCTGCCCGTGCCGTCGAGCGAAGCCGAAGAAGTCCAGATCGTCGTCAAGCGCGTGTCCGAGCTGGGCCGCGCGCTCGCGCTGCCGGCCGAGCCGCCCGCGCTGCAGGAAGTGCGCCGCGTGGTGCAGATCTTCCGCGAGCTGCGCAACGGCCAGACCGAAGACGGCAAGACGCGCATCAAGTCGCCCACCTCCACGCTCTCGACCGCCGAGGCCATCTCGGTCATCAACAGCGGCATGGCGCTGGCCGGCCACTTCGGCGACGGCGTGCTGCGCTCGGCCGACGTGGCTTCGGGCCTGATCGGCGCCGTCATCAAGGACCCGGTGCAGGACCAGGTGGTGTGGAAGGAATACCTCGAGACCGTGGTGAAGGAACGGGCCGACTGGAAGGACCTGTACCGCGCCTGCCGCGAACAACTCTGACGCGAGCCAGCGCATGAGCACGAGCGCGGCGCCTTCGCCGCTGCACTACTTCGGCATCCGCCACCACGGCCCCGGCTGTGCGCGCAGCCTGCTGCGCGCCTTCGAGTCGCTGCAGCCCGACTGCATCCTCGTCGAGGGCCCGCCCGAGGCCGAGCCGCTGCTGTCCTTTCTCGCGCATGCCGACCTGCAACCGCCGGTCGCGGTGCTGATCCACGCGAGCGAAGACACGGGCCTGGCCGCGTTCTATCCTTTCGCCACCTTCTCGCCCGAGTGGCAGGCGCTGCAATGGGGCGCCGCGCGCGGCGTGCCCACGCGCTTCATCGACCTGCCGCAGGCGCACCGCATGGCCATCGAGCAGGTCGCACGCGCAGCCGACGAGGCCAAGGCCGCAGAGCCTGTCGACACACCACTCGACGATGACGAGACCGACACGGTGCCCCTCGTTGAAACGGTCGAAGCCCCCGAGGAAGAACACGCCGCGCACACGTTGCCCGACGACCCCTTCGACTGGCTCGCCCACGCTGCCGGCTATGCCGACGGCGAGAGCTGGTGGAACCACATGGTCGAGGAACGCGGCGACGGCGAAGACCTGTTCGGCGCCATCGCCGAAGCCATGACCGCCGTGCGCGCCGAAACGCCCGAAGACCGGCGCGGCGTGCGCGCGATGGAACGCGAGCAGCGGCGCGAAGCCTTCATGCGGCAATCGATCCGCGAAGCCGTGAAGGCCGGCCACCAGCGCATCGCCGTCGTCTGCGGTGCGTGGCACGTGCCTGCGCTGCAGGGCGCGGCCACCGCCAAGGCCGATGCGGCGCTGCTCAAGGGCCTGCCCAAGCTCAAGGTGCTCGCGACCTGGGTACCGTGGACGTACCGGCACCTCACGAGCGCCAGCGGCTACGGCGCCGGCATCGATTCGCCGGGCTGGTACGAGCACCTGTGGCAGCAGGGGCACGAGGTGGCGGGGCGCAGCACCGGGTGGCTCGCACGCGTCGCGCGCTTGCTGCGCGAGCACGACCTCGACTGCTCCTCCGCCCACCTCATCGAGGCCACGCGCCTGGCCGACACGCTCGCCGCATTGCGCGAGCGCCCCGCGCCCGGCCTGCCCGAGCTCGACGAGGCCGTGCGCAGCGTGATCTGCATGGGCGAGCAGGCGCCGCTCACGCTCATCCGCGAACGCCTCACGGTCGGCGACCGCATGGGCCAGGTGCCGGCCGACGTGCCCACCGTGCCGCTGCAGCGCGACCTCGAACAGGCGCAGAAAAGCCTGCGCCTCAAGCCCGAGGCCACCGCGAAGACGCTCGACCTCGACCTGCGCCAGCCCAACGACCTCGCACGCAGCCACCTGCTGCACCGCCTGCGCCTGCTCGACCTGCCATGGGGCGAGGTCACCGCCGGCCAGCGCGCGAGCCGCGGCACCTTCCACGAGGTGTGGCAGCTGCAGTGGCAGCCCGAGTTCGCGCTGCGCGTCATCGAGGCCAGCCGCTTCGGCGCTACGGTGGCACACGCCGCCAGCGCGCGCGTGATGGAAGGGCTGGCGGCCGAGACCTCGCTCACCGTGCTCGCAGAGCAGGTCGACACCGTGCTGCTCGCCGACCTGCCCGTGGCCGTGCAGGCCGTGACCCGCGCGCTCGAAGACCGCGCCGCGCTCACCGGCGACGCCGTGCAGCTCATCGGCGCCGTGCCGCCGCTGGCCAACGTGTTCCGCTACGGCAGCGTGCGCCAGACCGACAGCGCGCTGCTCTCGCACGTGCTCGACAGCCTCATCGTGCGCGGCGCCATCGGCCTGCCGATTGCGTGCGGCGCGCTCGACGCCGAAGCCGCCGAGTCGCTGCGTATCCGCCTCATCGGCGCGCACGACGCGGTGCGCCTGCGTGATGGCGAAGAAACCACCACCGCCTGGCGCAACGCATTGCGTGCTATCGCCTTCGGCGAAACCGGCGCGCCGCTGCTGCGCGGCGTGAGCTGCCGGCTGCTGCTCGACGACGCGCAGATCGGCAGCGACGGCGCCTCGCAGCAACTGGCGCGCAACCTCTCGGCCGGCGCACCGCCGACCGATGCGGCGGCATGGCTCGAAGGCTTTCTCAACCGCAACGCGATGGTGCTGCTGCACGACGATGCCGTGTGGTCGCTGGTCGACGGCTGGCTCGCGGGGCTCGGTGAAGACCACTTCGTGCAGGTGCTGCCGCTGGTGCGGCGCAGCTTCGCGGACTTCTCGGGCGCCGACCGGCGCGCGCTCGGCGAACGCGCCAAGCGCGGTGCGGTCGGCGGCACCTTGCCGTCTGCCGTGGCTGCCACCAACTGGGACGAATCACGCGCGGTGCTCGCGCTGCCGCTGCTGCGGGAACTGCTGGGAGTGAAGGCATGAGCGCGAATCCAATGCCCATCGACGACGAAGAACAAACCCTGCCGCCCACCGACCGGCTGCAGCGCTGGCGCCTCGTGCTCGGCAGCGAAGCCAACGCCAGCTGCGGCGCCATCGAAGGCCGCGTGCGCGAGATCGACCAGGCACTCGCCGCGCTCTACGAAGCTGATGGCCGGCGCGGCCTCGGCCAGGGTGGGCAGCGCGGCGGCCGCGGCGATTCGGCGCCCAGCGTGGCGCGCTGGCTCGGCGACATCCGCAAGTACTTTCCGAGCCAGGTGGTGCAGGTCATGCAGCGCGACGCGATGGAGCGGCTCAACCTGCGCCAGATGCTGTTGCAGCCCGAGATGCTCGAGAACGCGCAGCCCGACGTGCACCTGGTGGCCAACCTCGTGGCACTGGCGAGCGTGATCCCGGCCGGCACGAAGGACACGGCGCGCGCCGTGGTGCGCAAGGTGGTCGACGAGCTCATGAAGAAGCTCGAGGAGCCGATGCGCAGCGCCGTGAGCGGCGCGCTCAACCGCAGCCAGCGCAACCGCCGCCCGCGCCATTCGGAGATCGACTGGCACCGCACCATCCGCGCCAACCTGCGCCACTGGCAGCCCGAGTACCGCACCGTGGTGCCGCAGACGCTGATCGGCTACGGGCGCAAGGCGCGCCAGCCGCAGCGCGAAGTGATCCTGTGCATCGACCAGAGCGGATCGATGGCCGCGTCGGTCGTGTATTCGAGCATCTTCGGCGCGGTGATGGCGAGCCTGCCGGCGGTGTCGACCAAGCTGGTGGTGTTCGACACCGCCGTGGTCGACATGACCGAGCAGTTGCAAGACCCGGTCGACCTGCTGTTCGGCGTGCAGCTGGGCGGCGGCACGGACATCAACGGCGCCGTGGGCTACTGCCAGACGCTGGTGCGCGAGCCGCGCAACACCATCCTGATCCTCATCTCCGACCTGTACGAAGGCGGCGTGGAAGACGGCCTGCTGCGCCGCGCCCACCAGCTGGTGGAGGCCGGCGTGCAGTTCATCGCGCTGCTGGCGCTCAGCGACGAGGGCGCGCCCTCGTACGACCGCGACCTGGCCGCCAAGCTCGCCGCGCTGGGCGTGCCCTCGTTCGCCTGCACGCCCGATGCGTTCCCCGGGCTCATGGCCGCGGCCATCAAGCGCGAGGACGTGTCGACCTGGGCCGCAGGGCAGGGCTTGAAGACCAGCCGCGCGGCCTGACGCGAGAGACGATGACGGCGCTCAGCGCGCCGCGTCGTCGTCGCTCGGGAGGAACGCGTCGCCCGGCGTCAGCGGTGCGTGGCGGTAGCTGGCCGGCGTGCGGCTGAGCTTCACCGGCGCGCCGATGCCGCGGTAGCCGCCTTCCATCTCCACCACCATCTCGCGGTGCAGCGTGTGCGGGTGCTGCAGCGCAGCCGCCACGGGCAGCACGGGCGCGGCGGGCACGCCGGCGGCCATCAGCTGGTCGACCAGCGTGCGGCCGTCGAAGGCGGCGAGCGCGGCTTCGAGCTGCTGCTTGAGGCCGTCGCGGTTCACAGAGCGCGCGCCGGCAGTGCGGTACAGCGGGTCGTCGGACAGCGCGGGCAGGCCGATGCAGCGGCAGAAGCTCGCGAACTGGCGGTCGTTGCCCACGGCCACGAAGATCGGGTCGGTGCCCGTGGCCAGCGCGTCGTAGGGATAGATGTTGGGGTGCGCGTTGCCGGTGCGGCGCGGCGCCGTGCCGTCCATGAACCAGTTGGCTGCGTGCGGGTGCAGCAGCGAGAGGCCGCTGTCGTACAGCGCCGCTTCGACGAACTGGCCACGTCCGCTGCGATTCCGCTCTTGCAGTGCGAGCAGCACGCCGATGACGGCGTTGAGCCCGGTCACCATGTCGACCACCGGCAGGCCCACGCGCAGCGGGCCGCCGTCGGCCTCGCCGTTGATGCTCATGATGCCGGTCATGGCCTGCACGGCGGCGTCGTAGCCCGGCAGCGCGCCCAGCGGGCCATCGGCGCCGAAGCCCGACACGCGGCACCACACCAGGCGCGGAAAGCGCTGCGACAGCGCCTCGTAGCCGATGCCCCAGCGCTCCATCGTGCCGGTCTTGAAGTTCTCGATCAGCACGTCGGCCTCGGCCACCAGCGTGAGCAGCGCATCGCGGCCTTCTTCGGTCGAGAAGTCCAGGTGCTGCACGCGCTTGTTGCGGTTCAGCCCGTGGTAGTACGAGGCCACGCCTTCCTTGAAGGGCGGGCCCCAGGTGCGCGTGTCGTCGCCTTGCGGCGGCTCGACCTTGAGCACGTCGGCGCCGTGGTCGCCGAGGATCTGGCCGCAGTACGGGCCGCCGAGGATGCGCGAGATGTCGAGCACGCGGATGCCCGCGAGGGCGCTTTGGGGGGATGTCATGTCAGTGCGGTGCCTTCGTCGTCGTCAATCGAGCTGCGCGCCCGACTTCGTCACCACGTCTTTCCACTTGGCCGTTTCGCTGGCGATGAACTGCGCCAGCTTCTGCGGCGAGGTGTCGGCCGATGCTTCGAGGCCTTGGCCGGCGAACATCTGCTTCACCTTCGGCGAGTTGAGCACTTCGGCGAACGCGTGGTTGAGCTTGGCCACGCGGTCGGGCGGCGTGCCGGCCGGGGCGACGATGCCGAAGAACACGCTCACGTCGTAGCCCTTGTTGCCTTGCTCGGCAATCGTCGGCACGTCGGGCAGCGCCTGCGAGCGCGCTGCCGTCGCCACGCCGAGCGCGCGCAGCTTGCCGGTCTTGACGTAGGGCAGCGCGGTGAGGATGTCGGTGAAGGTCATGCTGACCTGGTTGCCCAGCAGGTCGTTGAGCGCCGGGCCCGTGCCTTTGTAGGGCACGTGCAGCAGGTCGGTGCCGGCCACCGAGTTGAACAGCACGCCCGCCAGGTGCGACGAGGCGCCGTTGCCCGACGAGGCATAGCTCAGCTTGCCCGGGTTGGCCTTGGCGTAGGCGACCAGCTCGGGCACGTTCTTCACCGGCAGGGCCGGGTTCACCACCAGGATGTTCGGCAGGTAGCCGACCTGGATCACGGGCGCGAAGCTCTTCGTCGGGTCGTAGCTGATCTTGCGGTACAGGCTGACGTTGATGGCCAGCGGGCCCGAGGTGCCGAACAGCAGCGTGTGGCCGTCGGCCTCGGCGCGCGCCACGTAGTCGGCGCCGATGTTGCCGCCCGCGCCCGCGCGGTTCTCCACGATCATGGGCTGGCCGAGCTTGTCGCGCAGCTCGGCGGCGAGCGTGCGCGCCATCGCATCGGTCGGGCCGCCGGGCGGGAAGGGCACGACCAGCGTCATCGGCTTGGACGGGAAGGCGCCGGGTTGCGCGTGCGCAGCGGGCGTGGCCGCGAGCAGCAGGGTGGCGCAGGCGGTGGCCGCCGCGCTGAGGAAATGGCTGAGTGAATGTCGCATGGGTTCTTGTCTCCGTTGTTCTAGAAAAAGTGGGGTCAGGCGGCGGTGCGGACGACGGCGGCGTGCCAGTCGGCAGGCAGCGCATCGGGCGCCAGCGGATCGCGCGGCAGCACGCGGTGCAGCAGCACCAGCTGCGCCCAGCGCAGGCGCGCGGCGGACCCGCCGGCCGAGGCCTCCCAGGCCATCGCGGCGGCGCTGGTGCAGTGGTACAGCGCCGATGCGGCCTGACGTGCGAGCACGTCGCCGCCTTCGCGTGCGGCGGTTTCGGCCAGGGCGCAGGCGCGTGCCATCGTGTCGCGCAGCGCGGCAGCGAAGGCGGGCGTGAGTTCGGTGGCGTCGCCGATGAGCTTCTCGACGTGCGCGCGCAGCACGGGCAGCGAGCCTTCGCGCTTCACGGCGCGGATCACGTCGAGCGCCACGATGTTGCTGGTGCCTTCCCAGATCGAGCCCAGGTGCGCGTCGCGCACGATGCGCGGGTCGCTCCATTCCTCGATGTAGCCGCAGCCGCCGCGCACTTCCATCGCATCGCCCGTGACCTGGCGCGCGTCGCGGCAAGCGCGGAACTTGATGAGCGGCGTGAGGATGCGCAGCAGCGCATACGCATCGGGCTCGCCGGCGTCGGAGCGCGCGAGCGCTTGCGCGGTCTGGCAGACCATGGTGCGGGCCTGCTCGGACGGCACGCGCAGCTTGTCGAGCTGGCGCTGCATCAGCGGCATCTGCTCGAGCGCGCGGCCGAAGGCGCGGCGCTCGGAAGCGATGTACTCGGCCTCGGCCACCGCGCGGCGCATCAGGCCGGCGGAGCGCACGCCGTTCGACAGGCGCGAGTTGTTGACCATGTCGGCCATCTGCTGGAAGCCGCGGCCTTCCTCGCCCACGAGGTAGGCCACCGCGCCTTCGAGGCGGATCTCGCCGCTGGCCATCGAGCGCGTGCCCAGCTTGTCCTTGAGCCGGATGATGCGGTAGTGGTTGAGGCTGCCGTCGTCGAGTTCGCGCGGCAGCAGGAACAGCGACACGCCCTTCATGCCCGCGGGCGCATCGTCCGCGCGTGCGAGCACCATCGCAAAGCCGGCATCGGGGTTAGAGCAGAACCACTTGTCGCCGGCCAGGCGCCAGCTGCCGTCGGCCTGGCGATGCGCGGTGGTGGCGGTGGCGGCGATGTCGGAGCCGGCGGCCTGCTCGGTCATGAACATCGCGCCCTGCGCCAGTTCGTCGAAGTCGAGCGAGGTCAGGCGCGGCAGGTACTTGGCGACCAGCTCGGGCGTGCCGAACTTCTTCAGCGTGCGCGTGAGCGAGTCGGTCATCGAGACCGGGCAGCACAGGCCGAACTCGGCCTGCACGAAGAGGTAGGTCAGCACGTACTTGACCAGCGGCGGCATCTTGCCTTGCCAGCCCAGCGTCTCGTCGCGGTGCGAGATGGCGGCCAGGCCGAATTCGCTGAGCGCCAGGCGCTCCATCTCGACATAGGCCGGATGCTTGATGACCTTCTGCTCGTCCACGCCGGTGCGCGTGCGCTGCTTGAGCGTGGGCGGGTTGCGGTCGGCGGTGCCGGCCAGGTCGTCCAGCAGGCCGCCCGCCAGGCCGCCCAGGCGTTCGAAGTGCGGGCGCATGTGCGTGCGCAGGGCTTCGGGCAGGTACAGCGCGAGCAGCGTGTGCAGCTCGGTGTCGGTGGTGAAGAGGTTCTGGCCGTGGCGATCGGGGATCGGGTGCGCGGTGGGGTGCGCGGCGGCTGCGGCTGCGGATGTAGGCATGCGGGCGTCTCCTGGTTCGCCGCATTGTTGAGTTGGCAACGATCCGTGTCTAATATTGATTTGGTCTTGTATGATTTGATTTAACTATTCATGGAACTGCGGCACCTGCGCTACTTCTCCGTGCTCGCCGAAGAGCTGCACTTCGGGCGCGCCGCGCGGCGCTTGGCCATTTCGCAGCCGCCGCTGTCGGTGGCGATCCGCCAGCTCGAAGAGTCGGTGGGCGCGCGCCTGTTCGAGCGCAACAGCAAGGAGGTGCGGCTCACGCCCGCGGGCGAGGCGCTGCGCGTGTCGGCGCGGCGCGTGCTGCTGCAGGCCGAGGAGGCCGCCATGGAGGCGCGCGACGTGGCCACCGGTTCGGCGGGCCGGCTGCGCATCGGCTTTGTCGGCGCCATGCTCTACCGCGGCCTGCCGCCCGCGCTGCGTGCGTTCCAGGCGCGGCATCCGGCGGTGCGCATCACGCTGAGCGAACTCAATTCGGGCGTGCAGATCGCCGAGCTGCTGCACGACCGGCTCGACCTGGGCTTCGTTCACACCAGCCGCATGCCGGCCGAGCTGCAGCACCGGCTGCTGTTGTCGGAGCCCTTCGTGGCCTGCCTGCCCGCGGGCCATGCGCTGGCGCGCAAGCGCGTGCTGGCGCCGGCCGACCTGCGCGCGCAGCCCTTCGTGCTGTTCTCGCGCGAGGCCTCACCCGATTACCACGAGCGCATCCTCTCGATCTGCGCCGACGCGGGCTTTTCGCCCGAGGTGCGCCACGAGGTGCGGCACTGGCTGGCCGTGGTCTCGCTGGTGTCGCAGGGCATGGGCGTGGCGCTGGTGCCGCAGGCGATGCGGCACTCGGCGCTGCGCGGCGCGGTGTTCCGCCCGCTCGACCGCGCGGTGGCGCAGTCGGAGGCTTATGGCGTGTGGCGCACCGGGCCGGTCAATGTGCTGGTCGAGCGGCTGCTGCAGGGCGTATCCAACGTCCAACCGGCCGCCGCCGGGCCGCCCCAAGGCGGCCGGGCCTCCCCCATGGGGGGTGGCGAATTACACGCAGCGAAGCGAAGTGAAAAGCCGGGGGGCCGACATTTCTAGGCGTACAGCGGCTCTTCCGCCATCTGCTCGCACTGGTCTTCCAGCACGAGGATCTGGCCCTTCCAGTAGTCGCTGGAGCCGAACCACGGAAAGTTGATCGGGAAGATCGGGTCTTCCCAGCGGCGCGCCAGCCAGGCGCTGTAGTGGATGAGCCGCAGCGTGCGCAGCGGTTCGATGAGCGCCAGCTCGCGGCGGTCGAATTCGCGGAACTGCTCGTAGCCGTCGAGCAGGCCCGACAGCTGCGCCGTGCGCTGCGCGCGGTCGCCCGACAGCAGCATCCACAGGTCTTGCACCGCGAAGCCCGTGCGCGCGTCGTCCAGGTCGACGAAGTGCGGGCCGCCGCCGGGGCGGTCGGTGGGCGTCCACAGGATGTTGCCGGGGTGCACGTCGCCGTGCAGGCGCAGCTTGCGGGGCTTGAAGTCGGAGGCCGGCGGCTGCAACGCCAGGGCGGTGGCGCGGACCATGTCCAGCGCCTCGTTGCAGGTCTTTTCCCATTCGCGCTGCATGTCGAGCGGGATCTTGTCGTTCTCGAGCAGCCAGTCGCGCGAGTCCAGGCCGAAGGTCTGCAGGTCGAGCGCGGGGCGGGCCTCGAAGGGCTTGGCGCTGCCCACGGTGTGGATGCGCGCGAGGAAGCGGCCGACCCATTCGAGCACCTCGAAGTTGTCGAGCTCGGGCGCACGGCCGCCGCGGTAGGGGCTCACGCTGAAGGCAAAGCCCGCGTGGTGGTGCAGCGTCTTGCCGTCGAAGGCCAGCGGCGGCACGGCCGGCACTTCGCCAGCGGCCAGTTCGAGCGAGAAGGCGTGCTCCTCGAGGATCTCGGCCTCGCTCCAGCGGCCGGGGCGGTAGAACTTGAGCACCACCGCAGGATGGGGATTCGGGTCTTCCAGGAACACCTGGTAGACCCGGTTTTCATAGGAGTTCAGGCCGGTGAGCCGGCCGTCGCCGTGCAGGCCGAGTGTCGCGAGCGCGTCGAGCACCACGTCAGGCGTGAGGCTCTCGTAAGGATGTGTGTTCGCGGGCGCGACAGAAGAAGGGGTCATGCGGCGATTGTCGCCACACGGGCCCCGTGCCGGTCAGCGAGCGCCCGCTTGTTTGTAAAGCGAAAGGATATGGCCCGTGCGCGGGTCGCCCTTGCCCGCCAGCACCTGCGCGTAGGCGGCCTGCACCGCCTCGCCGCCAAAGTGGTGTTGGGCGTGCAGCCAGGGGTTGTTGGGGTCGGTCACCGTGGCCAGGAAGTGGTGCCAGGCGGCCACCATGCGCCGGCCGAACTCGTCGGCGCCCCATTCGGTGGTGCGCTTTTTTATCTGCGCCGGCGCAAAGAACAGCGTGGCGCGCGGGCCGCTCAGGCTCTTGCCGGCGCCCTTGGCGGCGAGCTGCTCCACGTGCGTGCCGCCGATCGAGCTGCTGTACTTCAGGTTCGTGAAGCGCTCGTGGATCGCAGTGCGCAGCTCGCCGTTGCCGGCGAAGTCGATGTACACGCACGGCGTGTCGGCCGCGATGCTGTCGAGCGCGTCGTAGGTCACCACGCGGTCGTAGCAGCCCAGGCTCTGGCAGAAGGCCACGTTGGCGGGCGACGTGAGGCCGATCACTTCGATGCCTTCGCGCTGGTGCAGCTGGAAGGCCGTGCCGTAGGCCGTCTTGCTCGACGCGCTCGACAGCAGCATGGTGGTGGCGCCGAAGAAGTCGTTGTCGGCCATGAAGTCGTCGATGAGCCACGAGGTGATGAACAGCGGGCGCAGCAGCGCCTGCAGGTCTTCGGTGTCGGTGGTGTACAGCGGGTCGGCGTTGCAGCGGAAATACTGGTTGTAGACCGCGGGCAGCTCGGCGCGGTGCGGCGCCGCGTCGGTGAAGCGTGCGGGCGAGAGCCGGTCGGGGCTGAGCACCGCGCTCGTGGCCATCGGCCAGTAGCCGTACAGCCGTTCGCCCACGGCCACGCCCGGGTGCAGCGACTGCACCACGCTCGCGAAGCCCCACACCGGGATGCTGCCCCAGCCTTCTTCCTCGGAGGGGAAGAACTGCCAGTAGCTCATCGCATCGCCGAAGGCGGCGTAGGTGATGTTGTTGGAGGTGAGCGCAAAGCTGTCGATGCGCACGCGCACCTGGCCGTCGGCCAGCGGCCGTTCGGTGGTGTCGGTGTGCAGGCGCGCGGTGGCGAGCTGGTCTTTGCGGATCAGGAGGTGGGTGGTGCTCATGGGGTCGATCTCCACGGGTGTGTGTTGAGGACTAGCGGGCGAGACGTGCGGCCACATTAGCCAAGCTTGGTGAAAGGCGCTATCTCGGCGTGCGTTTCGGCGTCACCCGTGAGACAGACATGAAAAAAGCGCCCGGGCCTGGGGCCGGGGCGCTTCTTTTTTTCACGAAACCGTCAGAGCGGAATCAGACGATGGTGAGTTCCACGTCGATGTTGCCGCGGGTGGCGTTCGAGTACGGGCAGACCTGGTGGGCGGTGTCGACCAGCAGCTTCTTCTGTGCGTCGTCGAGGCCGGGCAGCGAGATCGCCAGTTGCACCGAGATGCCGTAGGCCGCGCCGCCGTTCGTCGGGCCGAGGGAAACCTTCGAGTCGATGGCGACTTCTTCCGGCACCTTGACGCTGATCTTCGGGCCGACGGCCTTCATGGCGCCGATGAAGCAGGCGGCGTAGCCGACCGCGAACAGCTGCTCGGGGTTGGTGCCGGGCTTGCCCGAACCGGGCGAGCTCAGCTTGACGTCGATGGCGCCGTCGCTGGACTTGCCGGCGCCGTCACGGCCGCCGACGGTGTGGGCTTCTGCGGTGTAGAGAACTTTGTCGAGCTTGGTGGTCATGGTGATTTCCTTTGGCTTGGGGTGGTGAAAGGGCTTCCTGGGGAGGCCGGGGAGAACTGTGATGGGGTTGTGTGTCAGGCGGCTTTGCGGATGCGGTCGCGCAGGGTCTGGATCTGCTGCGTGAGGGCGATCAGCTCGGGCACCGAGCATTCGCTGGCGGCCATGAGGCACTCGGGGACGTTGGCGGCGCGGGACTTGAGTTTGCGGCCGGTGGCGGTGAGCGTGATGTGGACGCGGCGCTCGTCTGCGACGTCGCGGACGCGGGCTACGTAGCCGTTGGCTTCGAGGCGCTTGAGCAGCGGGGTCAGCGTGCCGGAATCCAGCGAGAGGCGCTCGCCGAGGGCGGAGACGGTGGGGCCGTCTTGTTCCCAGAGGGCGAGCATCACCAAGTATTGAGGGTAGGTGAGCTGGAGCTTTTCCAGCAGCGGCTTGTAGAGACGGGTCATGGCCAAGGACGCGGAGTAGACGGCGAAGCAGAGCTGGTTGTCTAGCTTGAGCATCTCGTCTGGTTGGATCTTCTTTGGCATGGGTGGAATTGTAGTTCGCAATTGAATTGTGTGCAATGTAGTTGGTTTGGGTGACATGGGGTGGGGGTCGTTTTGCTTTCCGAGGCCGGGACTCGCCCCGGCGGGCGACTTACTTTCTTTTGCTTCGCCAAAAGAAAGTAAGCAAAGAAAAGGCGACCCCACTGTCTGCGTCCCTTCGCTTCGCTGCGGGCAACCTGCGGTGCTCGCGTTTCGCGGGGTCTCGCAGAACTCGCTGCGCTCAAACAGCTGCGAGCCCTGATCCGCGAAACGCTGCGCTCCTCGGCGCAGCCAGAGGGGATTGGGACACCGGGCGGGCCGTCGCTTCGCTCGGCATGGGATCGGGCCTTTGCTTCGGTCGGCTTGGGATCGGGCCTTTGCTTCGGTCGGCGGGGGACTTGCTCCCTCTCCCCTTGGGGAGAGGGCGGGGGTGAGGGCGTCGGCCTTTGTGCGCGCGAGGCGGTGTTTCTGTGCCGCGGACCCTCACCCCAACCCTCTCCCCAAGGGGAGAGGGAGTAATGCAAGCCGAGCGAGCGAAGGCTCGTGAGGTGTTCAGCTGCCGAGCAAAGCGATGGCCCGCTCGGTATCAAACCCCTTCTGTATGCGCCGAGGAGCGCAGCGTTTCGCGGATCAGGGCTCGCCCTTGTTTGAGCGAAGCGAGTTTGGGCGAGACCCCGCGGAACGTGAGCACCGCAGGTTGCCCGCAGCGAAGCGCAGGGACGCAGACAGCAGGGTCGCCTTTCTTTTGCCTACGTTTCTTTGGCGAAGCAAAGAAAAGTAGGTCGCCCGCCGGGGCGAGACCCGGCCCCGGGAAGCAAACCAGATCACGCCCTAAACATCACCCCCGAAACCTCTTCCGAGTCAACGCCAAAGCAACCCAGAAAGCAACAACCGCATAAACAACCAACACCCCCGCATGCACCCACCACCCCTCAGGCCACCGATCCATGAACAACGGCCGCACCAAAGCCACAGCATTAGTCAACGGCAACCACGCAGCCACAGCACGCACAGCAGCAGGCAACTGCTCCAAAGGAAAAAACACCCCACTCAAAAACATCATCGGCGTCATGAACAGCGTGAAGTAATAAGTAAAAAAGTCATACCCCTTGGCCAACGCATTGAAGATCAACGCCACAGAAGAAAACGTGATCCCACACCCAATCAACACCATCCAAGCCACGATCAACTTGGGGCTGTGACTGATCCCCAACCCCAACATCACAAACAAGATCGCAGTCACAGTAAAGATCGACTTGAACGCCGCCCACAGCATCTCCGCGAGAACGATGTCATCCAGCCCCACCGGCGCATTCATGATCCCGTCCCACGTCTTCTGCACATGCATCCGAGAAAACGCCGAATACAGCGCTTCAAAGCTCGCCGCATTCATCGCACTCATGCAGATCGACCCACTCGCCAGGAACAGGATGTACGGCACCTGCGTGCCATCCACCGTCACCTGCCCGACGAGTGCGCCCATGCCGTAGCCAAAGGCCACGAGCCAGATCAGGGGCTCCGCGATGTTGCCGATGAGGCTGGGCAGCGCGAGCTTGCGCCACACCAGCAGGTTGCGCAAAAACACCGGCCACCATCGCATCGACAGCTCAGGCGCGCGCCACACGGAGGGTGAAGGAGGCACGGGTGTCTCAGAAGAAGCAGTGGTCGTGTTCATAAAGAAGGTCTGATTAGCCATCTTGGCGAATCTGCCGGCCAGTGAGCTTGAGGAAAAGATCTTCCAGGTTGGCCGGCCGATGGAAGGTCCGCAGCCCGCCATGCTGCGTCAGCGCGTCAAGCAAACGCCGCGCATCCTGCGTGTAGAAGAACACGGTCTCCCCGCTCACCTCCACGCGCGCAGCCAACGCCTGCAACTCCGCCGAGCCGGCCAGCGACAGCGCGCCATTGCCATACACCTCGACCACATCAGGCTCCAGGTGCTCGGCGATCAAATCGCGCGGGCGGCCTTCGGCGATCTTGCGGCCATGGTCGAGCACCAGCAGACGCGAACACAGGCGCTCGGCCTCGTCCATGAAGTGCGTGGTCAGCAGGATCGACTTGCCCTGCTGCAGCAGCACCTGCAGCCGCTCCCACATCAGATGGCGCGCCTGCGGGTCGAGCCCGGTGGTGGGCTCGTCGAGCAGCAACAACTTGGGGTCGTTCACCAGCGCACGCGCCAGCGACAGCCGCCGGCGCATGCCGCCCGACAACTCACCGGGCTTGGCGTCGGCCTTGTGCGAGAGCGCGGCGAACTCCAGCAGCTGCGGCACGCGTTCGCGCACATGCGCCTTGCTGAAACCGAAATAACGGCCGTACACCACGAGGTTCTCGGCGCAGCTGAAGTCGGGGTCGAGCGTGTCGAACTGCGACACCACGCCCAGCTGCGCCTTGATGGCCAGCGCGTCGCGTGGCATCTGCAAACCCAGCGCCTCGATGCTGCCGCCGTCGGGCGCGGTCAGCCCCAGGCACATGCGGATGGTGGTGGTCTTGCCCGCGCCGTTCGGCCCGATCACGCCCAGGCACTCGCCGGGCGCGATCTCGAACGAAAGATCGTCGACGACCGTGGTCTCGCCGTAGCGCTTGCGCAGCCCGCGGACCTGGAACAACGGGGAGGAAGAAGAAGGCGAGGAGGGGGTGGTGGGAGATGGCACGCGGTCATTCTGACGCAGCTCGCCGATTGGCGCAGCCGCTACATGCGCAGCCCGCTGAACTCGGTTTTCATCCAGTCGATGAAGGCCCGCGTGCGTGCCGGCAGCAGCCGCGCGTTGGGGTAGATCACGCTCACGGGCCGGGGCGCGGGCTCGTAGTCTTCGAGCACCAGCTGCAGCTGGCCCTGCGCCACGTAGGGGAGCACCTGGTACGAGAAGAAGGTACCGAAGCCCATGCCCGCGGCGCAGGCTTCGAGGGCGGGCGCGAGGTGGTTGAACTCGAGGCGGTTGTCGGGCGTGACATGCACGGTCTTGCCACCGTCGCGGAACGCCCATTGCGGCGGTGCATCAATGCGCCCGCGCACGCTGGGCGCACCGGCCAGGTCGCGCGGATGGCGCGGCACGCCGTGCTGCGCCAAGAAGGCAGGGCTGGCCGCCACCACGCGGCGGATGGTGCCCAGCGTCTGCGCCACCAGCGACGAGTCTTCGAGCGGGCTGATGCGGATGCCGACGTCGATGCCCTCTTCGAGCAGGTTCACCGTGCGGTCGTGCAGCCGCACGCTGCAGCGCACCTTCTCGTGGCGCTGCATGAAACGCACGATGGCCGGCGCCACGTACATGTGGCCGAACAGCACCGGCGCGGTGATGACGAGTTGCCCCGCGGGTTCGCGCGCCTCGGCCTTCAGCGCCTGATCGGCGGCGTCGGCCGCGAGCAGCACCTCGCGCGCGCTCGGCAGATAGTGGCGGCCCTCCTCGGTGAGGGACAGGCGCCGCGTGGTGCGGTGGAACAGGCGCACGCCCAGGTGCGCCTCGAGCGCGGCGAGCGCGCGCACCACGGCGGGCAGCGAACTGCCGAGCGCCTCGGCGGCGCGGGTCAGGCTGCCCTGGTCGGCAATCTGCACGAAGGTCTGCATGGCTTTGAAGCGGTCCATGGCGCGATTAAACCGGAAAACGCAGCAGTCAAATCCGGCAAAGGCTATTCATTCATTTGGCGGAAGAGAGAAGAATCGAGGGCATACCCACCCGAAGGACTCTTCATGACCGAGAACATCGCAGCCACCCGCCAGCCAGCCCAGCCCATCCAGCTCTACGGCAACGCCATCTCGGGCCATGTGCACCGCGTGCGCTTCTTCCTCACGGTGCTCGGCCTGCCCTTCGAGATCGTCGAACTCAACCTGCGCCAGCGCGAGCACCGCACGCCGGAGTTCCTGGCGCGCAACCCCTTCGGACAGGTGCCGGTGATCGAGGACGGCGACGTCACGCTGGCCGACTCCAACGCCATCCTCGTGTACCTCAACGAACGCTATGCCGCCGATCCGGCGCGTTGGATGCCGCGCGACCCGGTGGGCGCGGCGCGCGTGCAGCGCTGGTTCTCGGTGGCGGCCGGCCCGCTCGCGTTCGGGCCTGCGGCGGCGCGCGTGATGGTGCTGTTCGGCCTGGACACCGACCCGACCGAAACGGTCAAGCGCTCGCACGCCCTACTCGCCGTGATGGAGACCTGCCTGACCGGCCAGGCCTTTCTCGCGGGCCCGTCGGCCACGCTGGCCGACATCGCGAACTACGCCTACGTGGCGCATGCGCCCGAGGGCAGCGTGTCGCTCGACGCGTATCCGCAACTGCGCGCCTGGCTGGCGCGCGTGGAAGCCTTGCCGGGGTTCGTGCCGATGGTGCGCACGCCGGTCGGCCTGGCGGCGGTCGCATGATCGCCGCGCCATTCCACGCGGGCGAGCGTGCGCTGCAGGCGCTCGTGGGTTCGCGCGAGCAGATGGAGGCGATGGGGCCGCGCGTGATTCGCGACTACATGCCCGACCAGCACCGCGAGTTCTTCGCGCAGCTGCCGTTCCTTGTGGTCGGCAGCCTCGACGCCGACCTGCAGCCGTGGGCCAGCATGCTCGCGGCACCCGCCGGCTTTGCGCACTCGCCCGACGCGACGCACCTGCGCGTCGATGCGCTGCCGGGCGCCGGTGATCCGCTCGCGGCCCAGCTCGCGCCCGGTGCCACGCTCGGGCTGCTGGGCATCCAGCCGCACACGCGGCGGCGCAACCGCATGAACGGCACGGTCGAGGCGCTCGACGCGGCGGGCTTCATGGTCGAGGTGCAGCAGAGCTTCGGCAATTGCCCGCGCTACATCCAGGCGCGCGAGCCGGTGTTTGCCGCACCGCCTGCCAATGAGCCGGCCGTGCAGTGGCTCGACACGCTCGACCTCGCCGCCGAGCGGCTCATCGGTGCCGCCGACACGCTGTTCATCGCCACGGCGTATCCCGACGCGGCGGCGGTCGGCGACGAAGCCGATGCGCGCTCGCACGGCGTCGACGTGTCGCACCGCGGCGGTCGACCGGGCTTCGTGCGTGTCGATGCGGGCGGCGTGCTCACGGTGCCCGACTTCAACGGCAACCGCTTCTTCAACACGCTCGGCAACTTGCAGGCGCACCCGCGCGCGGGTCTGCTGTTCGTCGATTTCGACACCGGCGAACTGCTGCACCTGAGCGCCACGGCGGAGATCGTCACGGACGGGCCCGAGGTCGCGGCGTTCGAGGGCGCGGAGCGGCTGATGCGCTTTCATGTCACGCGTGCGTTGCGTCGTCCGGCCGCATTGCCGCTGCGTTGGGGCGAGGCCGCGTTGTCGCCGCACCTGGCGGGCACCGGCCGTTGGGCCGGGCACTGACTATTCAAAGACGGGAATGCGCCCGTTGACCGATGGCCGGTAGCGCCAGCGAAGCGCGTCGAGATCGGATGCGCGTTGTGGGCGCAATAGCGCTTCGAGGCCCGCAGCGGCCAGCGTGCAGGCCAGTGCCTGTCCGGGGCACGCATGCATGCCATGGCCGAAGCCAAGCACGCGGCGTTGGGCGCGCACGGGCATGAAGCGGTCGGGCTCGGGGTTGAACGCCGGGTCGCGGTGCGCCGAGGCCAGCAGCACCAGCACCGCATCACCCGCCGCCAGCGAGGTGCCGGCGATCTCGACGGGTTCGATCGCGAAGCGGCGCGTGTTCTGCACCGACGGATCGTGGCGCGCTGTCTCTTCAACGATCGCGAGCAGCCCGTCGCGCGTGCGAGTCAACGGGCGCAGCGCGGGCTCGCGCACCAGTGCGATCAGGCTGTTGCCCAGCAGGCCCGCCGTGGCGTCGCAGGTCTGCGAGAGCAGGCCCACGAGGTTCGCCAGCAGCGCGCGGGAGAGCGGCGCGCTCGCCGCGCTTTCGGCCAGCACCGCCGCCAGCAGCGTACCGTCGCGCGGCGAGGCGTTCGCGCTCAGGGCTTCGAAGCGGTTCATTAGTTCGCCGGCCGCCGCGCTTGCCGCCTGCAACTGGTCGGCGTTCGACAGCGGTGAGAGGCAGGCGACGAAGTCACGCATCCAGCGGTCCACCTGCGGCAGCGTCGCGTCGTCGAAGCCGAGCAGGTGCGCCATCGCGCGCACGGGCAGCGAGAACAGCGAATCGGACAGTGGTGCGTGCGCGGGCACCTGCCGTGCCACGTCGAGCGCGGCGGCGTGTGCCGCATGGAGGTCGAGCCCCGCCAGCGCGCGCTGCAATGCCGGCCGGTGTGCCTGGTGCGCGGGGCCGTCGTTCATGCGTACGAGGTGGCCGAACACCTCGCCGGCCGGGCTGCCCACGATCGCGCGCGGCACGGGCTCGGCGGCGGGGCGCACGCGCAGCGGGGCGTGGGCCTGCAACACCTGCATGACCACATCGGCGCGGCTCGCCACCCACGCGCGCAAGCCCTCGTGCCACGCGAGCGGCGGGCCATCACGCAGCGTGGCGTAGTACGGGTACGGGTCGGCGTGCGTGGCGGCGGCGACCGGGTCGGCGGGGTGATAAGGGAGCACAGCGGTGGTCATGGCGCGCAGTGTGCGTTCGCAGCTGCCGGCACACTTCGCTCGCGAACGAAGTGTGGGATGCGGCGTCGCTTTAGGATGGCCGCATGGACGACACCACCGCTTCCGACTTCCAGCTCGCCCGTCTTGCCGGCGCCATCGCCGAACCGGCGCGCGCCCGCATGCTGAACTGCCTGATGGACGGTCACGCCCGTACCGCGACCGAGCTCGCCACCGTGGCCGAGGTGGCGCCCTCGACCGCGAGCGCGCACCTCGCGCGCCTGAAAGAAGAACGGCTGGTCGAGGTGCTTGTGCAAGGCAAGCACCGCTACTTCCGCCTGGCCAGCGACGACGTGGCTGCCGCGCTCGAAAGCCTCATGGTCGTGGCCGGCGCGCCGCGCCCCACGGCGGCCGCCTTTCAGCCCAACACGCCGAGCCGCCTGCGCAGCGCCCGCACCTGCTACGACCACATGGCCGGCACCGCGGGCGTCGCGCTGCACGACCGGCTGCATGCGCAGGGCTGGCTCAGCGGGCTGGAGAGCGGCTCGTACGAGCTCACGCCCGACGGCGCGATCGCGCTGGAAAGCCTGGGCGTCGAGGTCGATGCCGTGCGCCGTTCACGCCGCCGCTTCGCCTGTGCCTGCCTCGACTGGAGCGAACGCCGCCCGCACCTGGGTGGCGCGCTCGGCGCCGCGTGGCTGCAGCTGTCGCTGCGGCGCGGCTGGGTGCGGCAAGCGCTCGACGGGCGCGCGCTCACGCTGACGGCGAAGGCGCTGCGGGAGATGCCGGAGTTGTTTGCTTGAGCGGCTGTTCTGCGGGCGAACCCGAGTAAACGGCACACTGCGAACTGACTACCATCTTCGGTTTCCAAGGGAGAGAGACCGTGACTGTGAAAACATGGGCGGCCGTGAGCTGCATCGTTCTGGGGGCGTGCGGAGGTGGGGGCGGAGGCGGTGGAGGCGGCGGTGGTTTTGCCGGCTTCGTTCCACCAGTGACAGGTACATCGCAGACACCGCCTGCGGGCACGCAAACCACGCCGAACACAACGACCGATCCGGAGCCCGGAGCCGGTCCTGGTCCCGGACCAGGCCAGCCGGAGCCGGGTGGAACTGGGCCTCGACCTGGCCCCGTCGTCACCTACACCTACAAGCTGGCCAAGATCACAGAAGCAGGCAACCCCTTCGCCGGCACCATGGCCACAACGGTGCTCGGTCTGCTGAACAGCCCTGAGTTCGTGGGCTACTACTACGCCGGCTTTCTCAATTCTCAGACGGGCAATGGCATCTTCGCCAAGTCGTCGCTGGAGTCGTCCTATGTGTGGACCTTCGACAAGGCCTCGCCTCCGAATGGTGAGGCTGCCGCGAGCTTCCTGCCGATGATGTTCTTCCCCGGTCAGGGCGGAACGGGCGTGCAATACCTCTATGGAAGACCGGCCACAGCCGCAACGTACGAGAGCATGCCGGTCGATGCCGACTGGTTCGGCGCCAGCGACGATGTCCTGGCACGGCTCAATGCGATGGGCGCACAAGGCTATTGCCGGCAGTCGGGCGAATGGGATGCGCCGAAGCTCTCTCTGATCCGACAGCAGGGCGCCAGTGATCGCTGCGCCTACGAGTTCAAGGCTTTTCCGCGGGACGTAATGAGCGACAGTCTTGAAACGCTCAACGCAATGGGCGACAGGGGCTTTGTACCGCTCACCTCCGTGGCCTCGCGTGGCACCTACTACGTCAAGGTGAGCAACGATCCGACCACCTATTACTACTACGTGGTCGATGCCGTGATGAGCAGCGATGCGGATTGGGTGGCACAGCTCAACACCGAAGGCGCCAAGGGCGGAGCCCAGTACACCTTCGTTCCGGCGAACGGCAGCCTGCCGGCAAAGCGCGTCTTCCGGATTGCCACCCAGTGCACACGCACCTGGCTCTGCCGATGACCGCGGGCGGCGCTCGCGCGCCGCGCCACGATCTGCTCAGGCTTTCAGCTTGAGCAGATAGATCAGCGGCCCAGCCATCGCCGTATCGAGTTCGAGAAAGCTCTCGAAGTCCTTCCCCGCCATCCAGTACGGGTCCCAGTTGTTGCGCTTGATGGTCTTCTGCCAGAGGTCGTGCGTGGTGGCGCGTTGCACGGCCTCGAGCAGCTGGCCGCGGCGGTAGGGCGGCACTTTCTTGCCGGTCATCACGCCGCGCCAGTTGGCCAGGTCGGCGTCCACGCCCTGCTGGCGCACCGACGCAATGCCCTGGAACGGGTGCTTGGACGACACGCCGATGGCGCGCAGCTTGCCGCTCGTGATGTGCTCGGCGAATTCGCTGTAGCCCGAGATGCCGGCCGCCGCCTTGCCCGTCTCGAGCGCTTCGACCACCTGGGCGCCGCCCGGGTGCGGCTGGTAGTTCAGCGACGCCGAGGCGCCGGCCACGCGCGCCAGCATGCCGGCGAACATGTGGTCCACGCCGCCGGCCGAACCGCCGGCGATGACCGTGTTGGCGGCATCGGCGCGCAGCTGGGCGATGAGGTCCTTGGGGGTCTTGATGGGCGAGTCGGCCTTGACGGCGACCACCTCGTAGTCGCTGGTGAGGCGCGCCACGGGCGACACGTGCGCCAGCGTCACGGCGGGCTTCTGCAGCGCCACCGCGCCGACCATCACCATGCCGCTGACCAGCAGCGCCTCGGGGTCGGCGTCGTACTTCTCGACGTACCTGGCCAGCCCGATGGTGCCGCCCTTGCCGCCGATGTTCTCGTAGGTGACGGTGCCCACGGCGCCCGAGGCCAGCAGGGCGGCGCCGAGGGCGCGGCCGGTCTGGTCCCAGCCGCCGCCTTCGTTCGCGGGAATGACGATGCGCAGCTTGCTGCTCAGCGGCGCGTCGGCCGCGCGGGCGTTGCCGGCCCACAGCGCGGCCTGGCCCGCACCGGCGGCAGCGGCCGAGGCGGCCAGCCAGGTGCCGAATCGGCGGCGGGACAGGGGGAGGGCGGCGGCAGGCGGCGAAGACGGGCGCATCGTGTTTCCGGTGGTGTACGTGACAGCCAATGATGTCCGCGAAACACCGCCATCCCGTCCTCGCCCTCACAGGGAGAAACCCTGAGGCGAAGACCGAGAGAAAGGCGCCTCAGCCTACTGGAAAGCCACTTCCGCGAAGCTTCGCAGCTTGCGGCTGTGCAGCCGGGTCGTGCCTTCCTCGCGCAGGATCTCGATGGCGCGCATGCCGATGCGCAGGTGCTGCTCCACGCGCTCACGGTAGAAGTGGTTGGCCATGCCGGGCAGCTTGATCTCGCCGTGCAGCGGCTTGTCGCTCACGCACAGCAGCGTGCCGTAGGGCACCCGGAAGCGGAAGCCGTTGGCCGCGATGGTCGCGCTTTCCATGTCCAGCGCCACGGCGCGGCTCTGGCTGAAGCGGCGTTGCGGCTGGTTGGCGGGCAGCAGCTCCCAGTTGCGGTTGTCGGTGCTGGCCACGGTGCCGGTGCGCATGATCTTCTTGAGCTCGGGCCCTTCGCACTTCGTGACGTCGGCCACCGCCTGCTCGAGCGCGAGCTGGATTTCCGACAGCGCCGGAATCGGCACCCACAGCGGCAGTTCTTCGTCGAGCACGTGGTCCTCGCGCACGTAGGCGTGGGCCAGCACGTAGTCGCCCAGCTGCTGCGTGTTGCGCAGGCCCGCGCAGTGGCCCAGCATCATCCAGGCGTGCGGACGCAGCACGGCGATGTGGTCGGTGATGGTCTTGGCGTTGGCCGGGCCGACGCCGATGTTCGTCATGGTGATGCCGCTGTAGTCCTCGCGCACCAGGTGGTAGGCCGGCATCTGCGGCAGGCGCGGCGGCGCGGTGCCCTGGCTGCCGTCCAGCAGGTGGGCGAAGGTGTCGCTCTGGCCCGCGGCCAGCCCGCGCCGGCGCGTGATCACGTTGCCGGGTTCGATGAAGGCGATGTACTCGCTGTTCTCGTCGGCCATGGCCTCGTGGCCCAGGCGCACGAACTCGTCGATGTAGAACTGGTAGTTGGTGAACAGCACGAAGTTCTGGAACCACTCGGGCGCCGTGCCGGTGTAGTGGCGCAGGCGGTGCAGCGAGTAGTCGACGCGCGCCGCCGTGAACAGCGACAGCGGCTGCGGCTCGCCGGGCAGCGCCTCGAAGGTGCCGTTGGCAATGCCGTCGTCCATGGCGCCCAGGTCGGGCAGGTCGAACACGTCGCGCATGAGGGCGCGACGCTCGGTGCTCATGGTGCCTTCGATGTGGTCGTTCTCGGCGAACGAGAAGTGGATGGGAATCGGCTGCGTGCTGGTGCCCACCTCGAGCTCGACCTGGTGGTTTTCGAGCAGCAGCCGGAACTGGTCGAGGTAGTAGCGCGAAAACAGGTCGGGCCGCGTCAGCGTGGTCTCGTAGCGGCCGGGGCCGGCCACGAAGCCGTAGCTCAGGCCGGCGTTGGCCGGCGGCGTGTGGCGCGACACGGTGTGCGTGTGCACCCGCACGAACGGGTAGCAGGCCCGCACCCGGCCCGGCAGCGCCTCCCCGGCCACGAAGCGCAGCATCGACTCACGCAGGTGGGCGAGCCCGCCCTGGTAGATGGCTTTGACCTGGTCGAGCGCCTCGGCGGCGTCGGTGAAGCGGGCGGGAGCGACGAAGGTGGGCATGTAGGGCATGGCGTCATTGTGCAATGCGGGCGTGACGCGTGGGCGGTCGCCGCGCGGCGCTGTCGTGCGTCGGCGAGGCCCCGGCACGCCGGGCGCGAAGTGATTAACCTCGATGGTTTCCGATGAACGAATGCTGGAAGGTGAAGGAATGAAAGTCGCAGTCATGGGTGCCGGCGCGGTCGGCTGTTACTACGGCGCCATGCTGGCGCGTGCGGGGCACGCGGTGGTGCTGATCGGCCGGCCTTCGCATGTGGAGGCGGTGCGCGCGAACGGGCTGCGGCTGGAGACGAAGACTTTCGATGAACAGGTGCCGCTCGATGCGAGCACCGAAGCGGACGCGGTGCAGGGCGCCGACCTCGTGCTGTTCTGCGTGAAGTCCACCGACACCGAATCGGCCGCCGCGCAGATCCAGTCGCACCTCGCGCCCGGTGCGCTGGTGCTCACGTTGCAGAACGGCGTCGACAACGACGCGCGCGTGCGGTCTGTGCTGCCATCGCACGACGTGGCCGCTGCCGTGGTCTACGTGGCGACCGAGATGGCCGGGCCGGGCCACGTGAAGCACCACGGCCGCGGCGAACTGGTGATCGCGCCGTCGCGCCGCAGCGACGAGGTCGCGCAGGCGCTGATCACCGCCGGCGTGCCCACGCAGATTTCCGACAACGTGCGCGGCGCGCTGTGGGCCAAGCTGGTGCTCAACTGCGCCTACAACGCGCTGTCGGCCGTCTCGCAACTGCCGTACGGCGTGCTCGTACAGGGCATCGGTGTGACCGACGTGATCCGCGACGTGGTCGCCGAATGCCTCGCGGTGGCGAAGGCCGAAGGCGTCGTCATTCCAGGTGACACCGATGCAGCCCTCCGCGGCATTGCGCAGTCGATGCCGTCGCAGTATTCGTCGACCGCGCAAGACCTCGCACGCGGCAAGCGCAGCGAGATCGACCACCTCAACGGGCTGGTCGTGCGGCGCGGCGAGGCGCTGGGCGTGCCCACGCCGGCGAACCGGGTGTTGTTCGTGATGGTGAAGCTGCTCGAAGGCAAGCCGCCTCGGGCCAGCGTCTAGCCGGGCATCGGTTCGCGCATGGTGACGAACTCTTCAGCAGCCGTCGGGTGGATGCCGATGGTGCTGTCGAACAGTGCCTTCGTCGCGCCCGCGCGCATCGCCACTGCAAAGCCCTGCACGACTTCACCCGCGTCTGCGCCGACCATGTGCAGGCCCACCACGCGGTCGCTCTTCTTGTCGACCACGAGCTTCATGAAGGTGCGTTCGCTGCGGCCCGAGAGCGTGTGGCGCAACGACTTGAACTCGCTCGAGAACACGGTGACCTCGCCGAACTTCGCGCGGGCGTCGATCTCGCTGTAGCCGCAGGTGCCGATGTTGGGATGCGTGAACACGGCGGTGGGAATGAACTCGTAGTCCATGCCGCGCTTGCCCTTGCCGAACAGCGCATCGACCACCACCATCGCTTCGGCCAGCGCCACGGGCGTGAGCTGCACGCGGGTCGACACGTCGCCCACTGCGTAGATCGACGGCACCGAGGTGCGGTAGTGCGCATCGACCGCGATCGCGCCCTTGTCGTCGACCTTCACGCCCGCCGCCTCGAGGCCGAGCCCCTGCGTGTTGGGCACGCGGCCGGTGGCGAAGAGCACGGTGTCGGCCTCGATCTGCTGGCCGCGCGCGAGCGTGACCACGAGGCCGTTGGGGCCGCGTGCGATCGACGAGGCCTCGCAGTTCAGGCGCACGTCGACGCCGGCCTTGCCCATCTCGTGCGCGAGGAACTGGCGCACGTCGTCGTCGAAGCCGGTGAGCAGGTGGGCGCGGCGGTGCAGCTGCGTCACCTTGGAGCCCAGGCCGTTGAAGATCGACGCGAACTCGCAGGCGATGTAGCCGCCGCCCACCACCAGCAGGCGCTTGGGGAACGGGTCGAGGTCGAACATCGCGTCGGAGGTCACGATGTGTTCGCGGCCCGGAATGTCGGGCACGAAAGGTGTGCCGCCGGTGGCCACCAGCAGGTGCCGCGCGGTGTGGCGCTTGCCTTCGATCTCCACCGTGTGGGCATCGATCAGCTGCGCCCAGCCGGTGATGAGCGTGACGCCCGAGTTCTTCAGCAGCGAGCCGTAGATGCCGTTGAGCCGGCTGATCTCTTTGGCGCGCTGCGTCTTGAGGTGCGCCCAGTCGAACTGCGGCGCCTCGGGCAGCTTCCAGCCGTAGCCTTCGGCTTCCTCGAAGGCCTCGGCATAGCCGGCGGCGTAGCTGTAGAGCTTCTTCGGGATGCAGCCCACGTTGACGCAGGTGCCGCCGAGTTCGGCGGCCTCGGCCAGCGCGACGCGCGCGCCGGTTTGCGCCGCCATGCGCGCGGCGCGCACGCCGCCGCTGCCGCCGCCAATGACGAAGAGGTCGAAATCGAATGGTTGCATGGGAAAGACACTCCTTGCGGCCGACTGTAGCGGTGAGGCGAAGGCGGTGCTCGCAGCGGGGCTTGGGGGCCGGCGGCGAGCGAGAATTCGCGCTCGTCGCAACGGGAGTCCGAGGCCTATGAAGAACAACACGCACAGCCATAGAAACATCCTTCGCATCGGGGCCGGGTGGCCGCAGAAGGGCCTGGCCCTGTGCGCGCTCGCGCTCGTCTGCCTGAGCGCCAGCGCACAGCTCGCGCGCAAGCCGTCGTACTACCAGCAGCAGAACCAGCCGCAGCCCGAAGGGCCGGCCGCGCAGCTCGTGCCGCGCCCCGCGGTGCCCGCCTCGTTGCCGGCGCTGCGCAGCCAGGGCGATTTCGACACGCTGGCGCGCGTCTACGACGCCGGCACGCCGATGCAGCTGGCCCACGTGCTGTTCGCGATCGACCGGCAGGCCAAGCCGGCGCGCATGCACTACATCGACACACCGCGCTTCCAGCTGCACGTGCGCTTCCTGCGCGACACGCGGCTCACGCCGAACACCCTCAAGCGCGAGATCGACCGCAACTACCTCGTGCCCGACCGGCGCTTTCTGTTCGGCACGTTGAGCTGGCAGCAGAACATCGGCACCTTCACCTACGAGTTCTGGGAAGGCGACCGGCTGACCGTGCCGCTGCTGCGCGAGGCCGAGGCGCAGGTGAAGGCCAGCTTCTTCGCGCCGGTGAAGTTCAAGACCAACTCGACGCTGCACGAGCGCATCGCGAAAGAGGCCGGCATCGACTTCGTGAGCCAGGAGGCGCTGATCCGCGAGCAGCCCTTCCTGCCGATGAACCTCGGCACCGCCACGGGCCGCGTGCGCATCGTGAACGACGCCTCGGGCCTGAACGCGCTGCTGCCCGACGACATCGCCGTGCTGCGCGAAGTGCCGATCAACCTGCCGCCGGTGGCCGGCGTGCTGACCGAGCGGCCGTCCACGGCGCTGTCGCACGTCAACCTGCTGGCCAAGGGCTGGGGCATTCCGAACGCCTACGTGCGCGATGCCGCATCCGTGCTGCGCGAGCACGCGGGCCAGTGGGTGGCGCTGAAGGTGGCGGCCTCGGGCTACCAGCTGCGCCGCCTCACGGCGGAAGAAATCGCCGCGCTGCCGCCGCGCGCTGCGCGTACCGCTGCCACCGGCGCGCTGCCCGGTAGCAAGGCCGCGAAGCCCGACCTGCGCGAGGCGCGCCTGCTGCCGCTGGCCTCGCTGCGCGCGCGCCACAGCGTGCAATGCGGCTCGAAGGCGGCCAACCTCGGCGCGGTGCTGGCCGCGCGCATTCCCTCGACCACCGTGCCCGACGGCTTCTGCATTCCGTTCGCGCACTACGACCGCTTCATGCGGTCGAACGGGCTGGCCGAGCGCATCGCGCGCATGCAGCAGCAGCCCGGCTTCGCGGGTGACCCGCAGGTGCGGCTGAAGGCGCTGGCGCAGCTGCGCGAGGAGATCGTGCAATGGCCCGTCGATGCGGGCACCGCGGCAGCTTGGCGCGCCGCGTGGCAATCGCAGCTGGGTGGGGGCGGCGTGTTCGTGCGCAGCTCGTCCAACTCGGAAGATCTGCCGGGCTTCAGCGGCGCGGGGCTCTACACGACGGTGCCCAACGTGAAGACTGGTGATGCGCTCGAACTCGCGGTGAAGAAGGTCTGGGCTTCGGTGTTCAATCCCGAGGCCTGGGAGGCGCGCAGCGCCGCGGGCTTCGGCGCCGAGTCGGTGCTGATGGGCGTGCTCGTGCAGACCGCCATCGACGCGACGAACGCCGGCGTGATGATCACGCGCGACCCCTTCGACGCGGGCCATCCGCACATCACCTACATCTCGGCCAAGCGCGGCATCGGCATCCGCGTGGTCGAGGGCAAGCGCGTGGCGGAGCAGGTGATGTATTCGAGCTGGTCCAAAGCCATCCAGGTGCTGAGCCGCTCGGCCGAAGAGACGGCGCTGCAACTGGACAAGGACGGCGGCGTGAAGGAAGTGCCCGTGGAACTGGGCCGCCACGTGCTGACCGACGAACTGGTGGTGCGGCTCGCGAACGTGGGCGCGGCGGTGAAGCGCACGTTCAATGCGGTCGATCAGGACATCGAGTGGGCGACGGTGGGCGACAAGATCGTGCTGCTGCAGGCGCGACCGTATGTGGAGCGGCGGCGCTAGTTCGCCGATCCGTCACACCGGCGCGGCGCGCGGGCGATGCCCCGCCAGCGTGTTCAGCGGAATGCGCAGGTAGGCCACGCCGTTGTCGTCGGGCGGTGGCAACCGGCCGCCGCGCACGTTGACCTGCATCGACGGCAGGATCAGCGTCGGCACTTCGAGGGTGGCGTCGCGCGCGGTGCGCATGCGCACGAATTCGTCTTCGGCGATGCCGTCGCGCACGTGGATGTTGTGGGCGCGCTGTTGCGCCACGGTGCTCTGCCAGCGGGGCTCGCGCGTGGCGGGCGGGTAGTCGTGGCAGACGTACACGGTGGTCTCGGGCGGCAGCGCGAGCAGCCGGCGCATCGAGCGGTAGAGCTCGCGCGCATCGCCCCCCGGAAAGTCGGCGCGCGCGCTGCCCAGGTCGGGCATGAAGAGCGTGTCGCCCACGAAGACCGCGTCGTCCACCAGGTACGCCATGTCGGCCGGCGTGTGGCCGGGCACGCGAAGGGCCTGGGCCTCGATCTCGCCGATGCGAAAACGCTCGCCATCCTGGAAGAGGTGATCGAACTGGCTGCCGTCAGGGACGAAGTCGCGCTCCAGGTTGTAGAGGCTGCGAAAGGTGGCCTGCACCGTGCGGATGTGCTCACCGATGGCGACGCGCCCGCCGGCCTGCGACTGCACATGCCGCGCGCCCGAGAGGTGGTCGGCGTGCGCGTGGGTTTCCAGAATCCAGTCGACCTGCAAGGCCCGCGCGCGCACGTACGCCAGCAGGCGGTCGGCCGAGACGGTGTCGGTGTGGCCGGAGCGAAAGTCGTAGTCGAGCACCGGGTCGATGACGGCGGCGCGTTGCGTAGCGCGGTCCCACACCACGTAGGACACGGTACCCGTTGCAGGGTCGAAGAACGCCTGGGTGGTGGCGCGGTGCGTGGTCATGGGCACTCCTTTCGCGAACAAGGGCCAAGGCTCATTCAAGCGATCTATATTATATGAATTGATAGAATATAAATTCCCGAACTGAAAATCTTCCCATGAAGGCTTCCACTCTCGTCATCGATCCCGCGCAACTGCGCAGTGCGGCCGGCCAGGCGGTCGCCGTGCTCAAGCTGCTGGCCAACGAAGACAGGCTGCTGCTGCTGTGCCAGCTCTCGCAGGGCGAGATGTGCGTGAGCGATCTCGAAAGCGTGCTGGGCATCCGCCAGCCCACCTTGTCGCAGCAACTGTCGGTGCTGCGCACCGAGGGCGTGGTGACCACGCGCCGCGAAGGCAAGAACATCCACTACAGCGTGGCCGACCCCGCGCTGCTCGAGATTCTTGCGGTGCTCTATCGCCTTTACTGCCCGAAGGAGAACTGAAGATGCCCACCATCGACTGGCCTCATTTCACGCCCTGGGCCGCACTGGCCGGCGGCGTGCTCATCGGACTTTCCGCGGCGATGTTCGTGCTGCTCAACGGGCGCATCGCCGGCGTCAGCGGCGTGCTGGGCGGCTTGCTGCGTCCCATGAAGGGCGACGTGACCTGGCGCGCGGCCTTCGTGCTCGGGCTGGTCGGCGCGCCGCTCGTGTACGGGCTGTTCACCGTGCTGCCCGCGGCGCAGATCGACGCGGGCTACGGCACGCTCGCGCTGGCCGGCCTGCTGGTGGGCGTGGGCACGCGCTACGGCGCGGGCTGCACCAGCGGCCACGGCGTGTGCGGGCTGGCGCGGCGCTCGCCGCGTTCGCTGGTCGCCACGCTGGCGTTCATGGCCGCGGGGTTCGTCACGGTGTTCGTGCTGCGCCACCTGCTGAATCTGTGAACCGGGAGACTGCCATGTGGACCGCCCTCGCTTCTCTGCTCGCCGGCCTTGTCTTCGGACTGGGCCTCATCGTCTCCGGCATGGCCAATCCGGCCAAGGTGTTGGGCTTTCTCGACGTGGGCGGGGCCTGGGATCCGTCGCTTGCCTTCGTGATGGCCGGCGCGGTGGCGGTGAGCACCGTCGGATTTCTGCTGGCGGGCCGTCGCAAGGACTCGCTGCTCGGCGGGCCGATCACGCTGCCCAGCCTGCGCCACATCGACCGCCGCCTGGTCGGCGGCAGCCTGCTGTTCGGCGTCGGCTGGGGCGTCGCGGGCTTCTGCCCCGGGCCCGCGCTGGTGTCGCTGGGCTCGGGCGAAGTCAAGGCGCTGGTCTTCGTGGGCGCCATGCTGTTGGGCATGGGCCTGTTCGAAGTGATCGAGCGCCGCCGCTGAGCAGCGCCCGGCGCCGTCCGCTTACTTGTACAGCAGCTGCGGCAGCCACAGCCCGATCTGCGGCCAGATGTACAGCAGCACGATCGCCAGCACCTGGATGCCCATGAACGGCAGCATGCCCAGGAAGATCTGGTTCAGCGTGACGTGCGACGGGCTCACGCCCTTCAGGTAGAAGGCGGCCATCGCCACCGGCGGCGACAGGAACGCCGTCTGCAGGTTCAGCGCCACCAGCAGGCCGAAGAACAGCGGGTCGACACCGAAGTTGTCCAGCAGCGGGATGAAGATGGGCATGAAGATCACGATGATCTCGGTCCACTCCAGCGGCCAGCCCAGCAGGAAGATGATGACCTGGCTCAGGATCAGGAACTGAACCTTCGTGAGGTTCATGCCGAGCACCCACTGTTCCACCAGCGCCTGGCCGCCCAGCAGCGCGAACGCCGCCGAGAAGATGGCCGAGCCGACGAACAGCCAGCACACCATCGCCGAGGTCTTGGCCGTGAGGAAGACCGATTCCTTCAGCACCGTGAGGTTGAGCCGCCGGTAGGCTGCGGCCAGCAGCATGCCGCCCAGTGCGCCCATGGCGGCGGCCTCGGTCGGCGTGGCCAAGCCCAGCACGATCGAGCCCAGCACCGAGAGGATCAGCAGCACCAGCGGGAAGAACGAACCCAGCAGCATCTTGAAGATCTCGAGCCGCGCGAAACTCAGGAACAGGTAGAACAGCGTGACCATCGCGCCGAAGACGGCGAAGGTGACCCACCACCAGGTCGGCGCGGGGCGCACCGAGGCGCCTTCGGCCGGCGCCGAGGATGCGGCGGCCGGCGGTTCTGCCACCGCGGCTGCAGGCGCCGAGGCTTCGGCGGCAGCACCGGGCGGTTCGGCCAGCGGGCCTGAAGACGAGGCGGCCGGCGCGGGCGTTTCTTCCGACGGCGGCTCCTGCAGCCCGCCTTCCGCAGGCGGCTCTGCCAGGCTGTCGTTCGACGGCGGCTCCTGCAAGCCGCCCGCACTGCTTTCGCCGCTGCCCGTTCCGGTCGCGCCGATCTCCTGGATCTCGTAGCGCGCCTGCGCTTCCACGGTGGTCACCGACTGGTAGCTCAGGCCCGCGGCCAGCAGGAAGATCGCGCCGGGCAGCACGACGATGCCCAGCTGCTTGAGCACATGCGAGAACGGCACGTCGGCGTTGCGGCGGCCTTTCAGCAGCCCGACCACGGCGTGCGCGGCGGGGCTGTCGGCCAGCCGCTGCGACAGCGGCGGCAGCGGCACCACGCGCTCGGCCTGCGACAGCGGCGGCGCCCACTGCGGCTTCAGCCACGCGATGACGATCACGTACACCACATACAGCGACGCGAGCATCAGCCCTGGAAAGAAAGCGCCCGCGTACAGCTGCACCACCGACACGCCCGCCGTCGCGCCGTACACGATCAGCAGCACCGACGGCGGAATCAGGATGCCCAGGCAGCCGCCCGCCGTGATCGCACCCGCGGCCAGCGGCACGCTGTAGCCCGCGCGCAGCATGGCCGGCAGCGCGAGCAGGCCCATGAGCGTGACCACTGCGCCGACGATGCCGGTGGCAGTCGCGAAGATGGTGCAGGTGACCAGCGTCGCCACGGCCAGCGCGCCCGGCAGGCGCGCGAGCGCCAGGTGCAGGCTCTTGAAGAGCGACTCGATGAGGTTGGCGCGCTCCACCAGGTAGCCCATGAAGACGAACAGCGGCACGGCGATCAGCACGTCGTTGGCCATGGTCTTGTAGGCCGACTGCACCATCAGGTCGAGCGTGCGGTGCCAGTCGCGGTCGTAGGCCAGCCAGGTGAAGAGCATGCCCATGCCCATCAGCGTGAACGCCGTGGGAAAGCCCAGCATGATCGCCACCACGACGAGCGAGAGCATCAGCAGGCCCAGGTGGCCGTTGGTGATGGTGTCGGCGCTCAGCAGCATGGCTGCCGCGCCGATGACGATGAGGGCCATGAACGACAGGCCGAACCAGAGTTCGCGGCGGATGTTCATCGCGCGCCCTCCTTGGCCACCACCACGCGGTCGAGCGCGGCGATGTCTTCGTCCTTCACGTGCACCATTTCCTTGAGCTTCTCGACGTCGACTTCTTCCACGTCCTGCTCGCGCGACGGCCAGGCGCCGGTGCGGATGCATTGCACGCAGCGAATGATCTCGACCACGCCCTGCAGCAGCAGCGTGAAGCCGGCCAGCGGAATGACGTACTTGAACGGGTACAGCGGCAGCGGCTCGGCCGAGAAGGTCTGCTCGCGGATGGCGAGCGACTCGCCCGCATAGACCCAGCCGGCCCAGGTCAGCGCGATGATGCCGGGCAGGAAGAACAGAAAGTAGAGCACCAGGTCGAACAGCGCCTGCGTGCGGGGACGAAAGAAGCCGTAGAGCACGTCACCGCGCACATGGCCGTTCTTCGAGAGCGTGTAGGCACCGGCCGTCATGAACATGGCGCCGTACAACATGATCTGGGCATCGAGCACCCAGGCGTGCGGGCGGTTCAGCACATAGCGAGAGAACACCTCCCAGCTGATGAGCAGCGTGAGCAGCAGCGCGCACCACGAGAAGGTCTTGCCGATCCAGGTCGAGAACCGGTCGACGGCCAACAAAAAAGATTGCATCGAAAGGGGCTCCTCGCTGCGGGCGATGCCGCGCGGACAGGCAAGCAAAGAGGGCACCGCGCGGGTGCCCTCAGGTCGGCGGATGGCCTCAGGCCTTCTTGGCCTTGGCGCCGAAGTAGTGGTTGTAGGCCATCTTGAAATCGACCGTGTAGTCGTTCTGCCATTGGCCTGCGCGCTCGGCAAAGGCCTTCTGCGAGTCGAGCACCTTCTTGAACATCGGGTTCTCGGCCGACTTCTTGGCCACCGTCTTGTCCCACGAGGCCAGCTGCGCGCGCAGGATGGCGTCGGGCGTCTTGTAGAACTTGATGCCGGCCTTCTTCAGCTCGATGTAGTCCTGCGAGTTGCGCTGGATCGCCTTCCAGCTCATGTCGGCGCTGGAGGCCTGCACCGCGTAGTCGATGATCGACTTGAGCTCGGTCGGCAGCGCCGTGAGCTTGGCCTTGTTGAACAGGATTTCGAACTGCTCGCCCGACTGGTGAAAGCTCTGCAGCATGCAGTTCTTCGCCACGTCGGGAAAGCCCAGCACGCGGTCGCTCGACGCGTTGTTGAACTCGGCCGCATCGATCAGGCCGCGGTCCAGCGCCGGCACGATCTCGCCGCCGGGCAGCGGGTTCACGGCCGTGCCCATGTCGGTGAACACGTCCACCGCCAGGCCCACGGTGCGGAACTTCAGGCCCTTCATGTCCTCGACCTTGGCCACCGGCTTCTTGAACCAGCCCAGCGGCTGCGTGGGCATGGGGCCGTACAGGTACGACACCACGTCCAGGTTCAGGCTCTTGTAGATCTCGTCGATCAGCGCCTTGCCGCCGCCGTAGTTGTGCCAGGCCAGGACCATGTTGGCGTCCATGCCGAAGCCCGGGCCCGAACCCCACAGCGCGAGCGCCGAGTTCTTGCCGTACCAGTACGCGACCACGCCGTGGCCGCCGTCGAGCGTGCCCTTGGCCACCGCGTCGAGCAGCTGGAAGGCGGGCACCACCGAGCCGGCGGGCAGCACTTCGATCTTCAGGCGGTTGCCCGCCATGTCGTTCACCTTCTTGGCGAAGTCCTGTGCGTACTCGTGGAAGATGTCTTTCGCCGGCCAGGTGCTCTGGAAACGCAGCGACGTGGTTTGGGCCATGCTGACCATCGGCGCCGACATGGCGCCTGCAGCCACTGCCGCACCTTTGAGAAGGCTTCGGCGGCGGGGCGATTTGCTGTCTGTCATGTGTCTCTCTCCATAAGTTCTCTGACCGGAACACCCAGGCCGTCGTCTTCACGTTATGGTTTCGACAGGCCGCGACCTCCATCTTTGGCGCGCCACACCTTGTGACAAACAGGGTTTTCACGAACCGGTGAAAAATTCCATCATCCGGCGTGCAGATCGATCGCCCCGAGCCGCCAAAGGCTTCGGGCTAACCCTAGAAATTGGAAAGAAAACGCGAAATGAGCGAACCCGTTGGAGAAAAAGGCTACGCCGGCGACGTGACGCCCGAACAAGCCGCGCAGTGGATGGCCAGCGGCGAGGCCGTGCTGGTCGACGTGCGCACCGACGCCGAGCGTGAATGGGTCGGCTACGTGCCCGGCGCCGTGCCGCTGGCCTGGAAGCAGTGGCCCGGCATGGCGCTCAACCCGGCCTTCGACGACGGCGTGCGCGCCGCTGCGGAGGGCGGCAAGAAGCTGGTGCTGCTGTGCCGCAGCGGTGTGCGCTCGATCGCCGCGGCGAAGCGGGCGACCGAACTGGGCGTGCAGGCCTACAACATCCTCGAAGGCTTCGAGGGCAACCCGGACGAGAGCGGGCACCGCGGGTTGATCGGGGGCTGGCGCAAGCGCGGGCTGCCCTGGCGCCAGAACTAGAGAGCGCCCAGAGAGCGCCGCTCGCCTCACTCGGACGTGGCCGGGTCGATCACGCTGTACACCCGGTCCACACGGTTGGCCGGAAAGCCACCGAGCTCCGCGTGACGGCGCACCAGGGCCTCGTCGGTCGCCTGGTAGACGCAGTAGATCCGGTCGTCGGTCACGTAGCTGTGGATCCACTGGATGTCGGTGCCCATGCTGTTGAGCACGCCACAGGATTTCTGCGAGATGGCCTTGAGGTCCGACGGCGTGAACTTGCCGGCGCCGGGGATGTCTCGCTCGATAACGAATTTGGGCATGGCGGTACTCCTGTCTAGAATCGGCCGAAGGTGACCAGGTCCTATGGTGCCGACGTGCAGCCGCCCTGCATTGCCCGTCTCGCCGGACTTGTTGACCGAAACCCCGCCCTCGCTTGCCGGAGGTGACCATGGATGTCTTGTCGGACGTGCTGCGGACCATCCGCCTGGAGGGCGCGCTGTTCCTGAACGGGGACATGTATGCACCCTGGTGCTTCAAGGTACCCAAGGGCGCGCACATCGCGCAACTGCTCAGGCCTGGCGCGCAGCGGCTGGCCATCTGCCACCTCGTGCTGCAAGGCGAATGCTGGGCCCAGGTCGACGGTGAGGCGCCGATCCACGCGCACGCCGGCGACGTGATCGCCGTGCCGCATGGCGACGCGCATGTGCTGGGCAGCGGCCTGCACCATGCGGCCGTGGACATGTCGCATGTGGTGAGTCCGCGGGCGCCCGAGCTGGAGCGCATCCGCTATGGCGGCCAGGGCGAGCGCACGGTGCTGGTCTGCAGCTGGTTCGCGTACGAAGGCGACGCGCCCCATCCCGTCATGTCGAACATTCCGCATCTGTTCACCACGCCGCTGCGCAGCAGGCCGGCGGGCCCGTGGATCGAGCAGTCGGTCGACTTCGTGTTGGGTGATGCGCCGTTGCACACGCCCGGCTCGGAGATGGTCGCCGCCAAGGTGGCGGAAGTGCTGTTCACCGAAGTGCTGCGCGGCTACATCGAGTCGATGCCTGCCAACAACCCCGGCTGGCTGGCGGGCCTGCGCGACCCCCATGTGAGCCGCTGCCTGGCGCTGATGCACGCCGAGCCCGCGCGCAACTGGACGGTCGACGCACTGGCTCAGGAAGTTCATACCTCGCGCAGCGTGCTGGCGGACCGCTTCACCGAACTGGTGGGCGCGCCGCCCATGCACTACCTGGCGCGCTGGCGCATGATCCTGGCCGCCGGCATGCTGCGCAAGGACCAGGGCAACCTGGCGCGCATTGCCGAAGGCGTGGGCTACGAATCGGAAGCGGCTTTCAACCGCGCATTCAAGCGGGAGTACGGGGTGTCGCCCGGGGCCTGGCGCCAGAACGGCGCCTAGCGATGCGCGCCGGGCTTGATCCGGCTGCGATCAGAGCGCGGGGATGCGCAGCTTCTGGCCCGGGTAGATCTTGTCCGGGTGCGACAGCATCGGCTTGTTCGCCTCGAAGATCGCGTTGTACTTGTTGGCGTCGCCGTAGTACTTCTTCGAGATGGCCGAGAGCGTGTCGCCCTTCACCACGTCGTGGTACTGCGCAGGCGGTGCGGCCGGGGCGACAAGGTTGTTGTCGACGCTCGTGACGTTGGCCACGTTGCCCGCGGCGAGCGCGGCTTTCTCGCTGGCTTCCTGCGAGGGCGCTTGACCTGCGAGGGTGACGACGCCGCTGCTCGCGGTGTAGGTCACTTCCAGTCCGGTGAGGCCGAGGTTCTGGGTCTCGATGTAGGTCTTGATGGCCGCGGCGGCTGCCGTGTTCGCATCGGGTGTGGCCGCTTCGGCCGACGAACCGCCGAACAGTTTTTCGCCGGCCTCCTTGATGAAGCTGAGCAATCCCATGGTGTTCTCCTTGTGCCGTGGTGGATGGAAAGGGCGAATGTAGCGGCGGAACCGACCGCATCCGCGTAGGCCCACGCCGCGACTGTCAAAGAGGCGCCAGCAGGAATAACCACAAAGTCGCAATAATCGCGCGCATGTCTTCCCCCTTCCTCGCCATCGACATCGGCAACACCCGGCTCAAGTGGGCGCTTTACGAGGGGGCTTTCCCCGGTGCGGCGCTGCAGGCCCATGGTGCCGAGTTTCTCGACCACATCGAACGCCTGGCCGACGGCCCCTGGGCCGAGCTGCCCGCGCCCGGCTCCATGCTGGGCTGCGTCGTGGCCGGCGACACGCTGCGACGGCGCGCCGAAGAGCAGATCACCGAACGCTTCGACTGCACGCCGCGCTGGGTGGTGTCGAGCGCGGGCGAGGCCGGCATCGTCAACGGCTACGACCACCCGACACGGCTGGGCGCCGACCGCTTCGTGGCGATGATCGGCGCGCGCCACCGCATGCTGACGCAAGGGCCCGAGCGGCCGATGGTGGTGGTGCTGATCGGCACGGCCGTCACGGTCGAGGCGATCGATGCCAGCGGCAAGTTCTTGGGCGGCCTCATCCTGCCGGGCCACGGCATCATGTTGCGCGCGCTCGAGTCGGGCACGGCGGGCCTGCACGTGCCCACCGGCGAGGTGCGCGAATTTCCCACCAACACCAGCGACGCGCTGACCAGCGGGGGTACCTACGCCATCGCGGGCGCGGTCGAGCGCATGGTGCAGCACGTGCGCTCGCACTGCGGCGCCGAGCCGGCCTGCTTCATGACCGGCGGCGCGGGCTGGAAGATGGCGCCCGCCATGAACGGGGACTTCGAACTGGTCGAGAGCCTGATCATGGACGGCCTGCTCGTCATCGCGAAGCAGCGCGCCGGCTGAGCCACCTGGAAGCTCAGGGCTTCATCAACGCCTCGCCCATGGCCTGGAAGGCGGGCAGGGTCAGCGGGTCGTTGCCTCCGTTCGCGGCGATCGGGTGCGCGGCGTAGCGCACGATGACCATCTCAGCCTTCGGATCGACATAGATGCTCTGGCCGTGGATGCCACGCGCCATGTACGCGCCATGCGGGTTGTGCGTCACCCACCACATGTTCCGGTAGCTCCAGCCCGGCAGCAGCGCGTAGCCGGCCTTCGCGAACTTGGCGGGGTCGGCGCCGCGCTGGATGTCGTCGACCACCGCCTTCGCGATCGCCTGCTGTCCGTTCGGGGCGCGCCCGCCGTTGCGCAGTGTTTCGCCGAAGCGCGCGATGTCGCGCAGCACGGTGTTCAGGCCACCGCCGCCCGACTCGGTGCCGATGCGGTCGACCATGAAATACGCATCCTGCTCGGCGCCGATGCGGCGCCAGATTTTTTCGCTCAGCAGGTCGGCCAGCGAGCGGTTGGACGCGCGGCGCAGCACCCAGGCCAGCACCTCGGCGTTGACCGTCTTGTAGGCAAAGGCGTCGCCGTGCGTGCCTTCCTTCTTGAGCGTGACCAGGAACTCGTAGAACGATTTCGGGCCCGTGTAGTTGGCGCCCTGCGTCAGCATGCCGCCGGCGCGCGCATAGTCCCAGACCTCGGCCTTGGGGTCAGCGTAGTTCTCGGAGTAGCGCACGCCGATGGTCATGTCCATCACCTGGCGCACCGTGGCGTCGCCGTAGGCCGTGTCCTTGAGTTCGGGCAGGTACTTCGTGACCGGCGCCGACGGGTCGATCGTGCCCTCCTGCGCAAGGATGGCCGCCAGCGTGCCCACGAACGACTTGGTGACCGACATCGCCAGGTGCGGGCGCTCGGGCGTGAGCGCGCCGAAGTACTTCTCGTAGACCACCTGGCCGCGGTGCAGCACCAGGATGCCGTCGGTGTAGGTGCGCGTGACCATCTGGCCGAAGGTCTGCGCCTCGCCGCCGCCCATCGGCTGGAAGCGCACGGCCTCGATGTCGAAGCGCGGCGTGGCCGTCGGCAGCGGGCTCGCGGCGCCGGGGCCGCGCCACACGTTGGCCGTGGGCACCGTCTCGCGCACGTGCGAGAAGCTCCAGCGGATGCGCGGGTACACGCCGCCGACCGGGTTGTCGAAGGTGATCTGCTTGTCGGGTGGTGGCGGAAAGCCCTGCATCCAGCCCATCGCCTCCACCGAGGTGGCAGCGGGATCGGGCAGCGCGGGCGGCGTCGGGGTCTGGGCGTGGCTGGTGTTCACGGCAAGAAGGGCGAAGGCGGCGGCCAGCGCCGTGCGTTGAAAAAAGAAAAACGACGAAGAAGAGGGCATGCAACGGGCTCCAGTGGACGACAGAAACGGAACAGCAATCAGCGGCCGCTGAACCGCGCAGGCCGGCGCTCGATGAACGAGCGCACGCCCTCGGCCGCGTCCTCGCTGTTCGACAGGCGTTTCTGCGTCTCGATGAATTCCGCCACGGCCGCCAGCGGCCCGTGTTCGATCGCCTTGAGCACGTTGAGCCGCGTGGCCTGCACGGCCAGCGGCGCCTGGGCCGCGATGCGCTGCGCGATCTGCAGCGCCGCGTCGAGCTCCTGCCCGGCCGGCACCACCTTCTGCACGAAGTTCAGGCGATAGGCCTCGGCGCTGTCGAACTCGTCGGCCGTGAGCAGGTGCAGCATCGCGTTGCCCAGCCCCGCGCGCTCGGCCATGCGCAGCGTGGCGCCGCCCGTGGCCATGATGCCGCGCTGCACTTCCATCTGCGAGAAGCGGCAGTTGTCGGCCGCCACCACGATGTCGGCGCCCAGCATCAGCTCGATGCCCACCGTGAAGCAGATGCCCTTCACGGCCGCGACCATCGGCTTGGTGCGGCGGCGGTAGCCCTCCAGGCCGAAGTCGTGCGGCTCCACCAGCCCCGCCGGAATCGCCTTTTCGCCGCGCTTCATGTACTCGGTGACCGCCGGCAGGTCCAGGCCCGCCGTGAAGTGGTCGCCGAAGGCATGCAGCACGCCCACATGCAGGCTCGGGTCGTCGTCCAGCCGCGTGTAGGCCTCGGCCAGCTGCTTGAACATCGGCGGCGTCCAGCCGTTGCGCTTGGCGGGGCGGTTGATGCCGATCAGCAGCACGTGGTCGAGCACCTGCGTGTCGATGCAGCCTTCGGCGGGCGGGGTGGTGGGGGTCGCGGTCATCGGTCTTGTCTCCTTGTTGTTGTGGTCGTGGCGCTGCGGATCAGTACGTGTAGACGCCGCGGCCCGTTTTACGGCCGAGCTGGCCGGCGGCGACCATTTCCTTCAGCAGCGGGCAGGGGCGGTACTTGGAGTCGCCGAACTGCTCGAGGTACACCTCCATCACGGCCAGGCACACATCGAGGCCGATCATGTCGGCCAGTGCCAGCGGGCCGATGGGCTGGTTGCAGCCCAGCTTCATGCCGGCGTCGATGTCTTCGGCGGTGGCCAGGCCTTCGGCCAGCACGAAGAAAGCCTCGTTGATCATCGGCACCAGGATGCGGTTGACCACGAAGCCCGGCGCGTTCTTCACCGTGATCGGCGACTTGCCCAGCTTCTCGGCCAGGGCCTTCACCGCGTCGTGCGTGGCGTCGCTCGTGAGGTAGCCGCGGATCAGCTCCACCAGCGCCATCATCGGCACCGGGTTGAAGAAGTGCATGCCGATGAAGCGGTCGGCGCGCGAGGTGGCGGCGGCCAGCTGCGTGATCGAGATCGACGAGGTGTTCGACGCAATGATCACCTCGGGGCCGACCAGATCGTCCACCTGCTTGAGGATCTTGAGCTTGAGCGCGTGGTTCTCGGTGGCGGCCTCGATGACCAGCTGCGCGCCCTTCAGGTCGTTGTAGTCGGTCGAGCCCTTGACCAGCGCCAGCGCGGCGGCCTTCTGCTCGGCCGTGAGCTTTTCCTTCTTGATCAGGCGGTCGAGGCTGCCCGAAATGGTGGCGATGCCCTTGTCGACAGCCGCCTGGGCCACGTCGATCATCACCACGTTGACGCCCGACACCGCGCAGGCCTGGGCGATGCCGTTGCCCATGGTGCCGGCGCCGATGATGCCCACAGTTTGAATCGTCATGAAAAATGCTCCTTGAAACAAAAAAGAAAGGGGGAGGCGAGGGCGGGCGCGGAGCCGCCGTCGCGCAATGGCGGTCATTGTGAATCAGCCGTGCAGCGCGGCCGTTCCCGTGGGCGACACCAGCCCGGGGTGGCTTACAGTGCTGCGATTGTTTTCAACCCTATTTTTTCGAGCCCTCGCATGACCACCCTCGGCACCCCCCTGTCCCCTTCCGCCACCCGCGTGATGCTGCTCGGCTCCGGCGAGCTCGGCAAGGAGGTGCTCATCGCCTTGCAACGCCTGGGCGTCGAGACCATCGCGGTCGACCGCTACGAGAACGCGCCCGGCCAGCAGGTGGCCCACCACGCGCGCACCATCACCATGAGCGACCCTGAGCAGCTGAAGGCGCTCATCGAGGCCGAGAAGCCCACGCTCGTCGTGCCCGAGATCGAGGCCATCGCCACGCAGACGCTCCAGGAGTTGGAAGATGCGGGCGTGGTGCGCGTGATTCCCACCGCCCGCGCCGCCCGCCTCACGATGGACCGCGAAGGCATCCGCCGCCTGGCGGCCGAAACGCTGGGCGTGCCCACCAGCCCCTACAAGTTCTGCGACTCGCTGGCCGAGCTGCAGGCCGCCATCGACGCGGGCATTGGGTACCCCTGCATCGTCAAGCCCGTGATGAGCAGCTCCGGCAAGGGCCAGAGCAAGATCGACGGCCCCGCCGACGTGCAAAAGGCCTGGGACTACGCCATGGCCGGCGGCCGTGTGAGCCATGGCCGCGTGATCGTCGAGGGTTTCATCGACTTCGACTACGAGATCACGCTGCTGACCGTGCGCGCCAAGGATGCGGCAGGCGCCGTCGAAACGAAGTTCTGCGCCCCCATCGGCCACGTGCAGGTCAGCGGCGACTACGTCGAAAGCTGGCAGCCGCACCCCATGGCGCCGGCCGCGCTGCAGAAGGCGCAGCAGATCGCGCAGGCCGTCACGGCCGACCTCGGCGGCCAGGGCCTGTTCGGCGTGGAGCTGTTCGTGAAGGGCGACGAAGTCTGGTTCAGCGAAGTCAGCCCGCGTCCGCACGACACCGGCATGGTCACCATGGCCACGCAATGGCAGAACGAGTTCGAGCTGCATGCACGCGCCATCCTCGGCCTGCCGGTCGACACTTCGCTCAAGAGCCCGGGCGCGAGCGCCGTGATCTACGGCGGCGTCGACGCCACCGGCATCGCCTTCGACGGCGTGGCCGAGGCGCTGCAGGTGCCCGGCAGCGACATCCGCCTGTTCGGCAAGCCCGAGAGCTTCGTCAAGCGCCGCATGGGCGTGGCGCTGGTGCACGCGGCCGACACCGACACGGCGCGCAAGCTCGCCAAGGAAGCCGCTTCGCGCGTGAAGCCGCGCACCGCCTGAGCCGTGAGCTTCTCGGGGTGAACCCGCGAGCCGGGCCCCGGTAGCCAGTTTTCGCAAGCGACCCCGCAGCGGTGCGGGCATGGTGCAGGTCTTGTCGCCAGGACGCCGGTCGGGTGCGGGTGCATGCGGATACCCCGCAGGCACCCCGCCCTCCACACTGAGCGCTCCGTTCGATTCACCGGAGACACCATGCTGCATCCCCAGGCGCGCGCCTTGCTGGATTTCATCGAAGCGCGCGGCATTCCGCCGACCCACACGCTGTCGCCCGCCGATGCGCGGGCCTTCTATCGCGAGCGCCGCACGGCCACGCAGCCGCTGCCGGCGGAGGTGGCCGAAGTGCGCGACCTCGCCGCCGACGGGCCGCACGGCACCATTCCGGTGCGGCTGTACAAGCCACTCGGCGCAAACGCAAGCGCAGGTCCGCTGCCTGTGCTCGTCTACTACCACGGGGGCGGCTGGGTCATCGGCGACCTCGACACGCACGACGTGCTGTGCCGCGAGCTGGCCAACGGCGCAGGCTGCGCGGTGGTCGCGGTCGACTACCGCATGGGCCCGGAGCACCGCTTTCCCACCGCCGTGGACGACGTGCTCGCCGCCACGCGCTGGGTGCGCCGCGAAGCGGCCGCGCTGGGGCTCGATGCAAGCCGCCTCGCGGTGGGCGGTGACAGTGCGGGTGGCAATCTCGCGGCCGTGGCGGCGATCGCGGCGCGCGATGCGGGCGACCTGCCCATCGTGTTCCAGCTCCTGATCTACCCGGCCACCGACATGCGCCGCGGCCATCCGTCGCACCAGGCGAACGGGCAGGGCTACCTGCTCACGCGCGACACGATGACCTACTTCCACGACCACTACATCACCGACGTGGCGCACGACCTCGACTGGCGTGCCTCGCCGCTGCTGCACACCGACCTCGCGGGCCTGCCGCCCGCGCTCGTGCTCACGGCCGGCTACGACCCGTTGCGCGACGAAGGCGCGGCGTATGCCGAGGCGCTCACGGCCGCCGGCAACCGCGCGAACTACGTGTGCTTCGAGCGCCAGATCCATGGCTTCATCACCATGGGCAAGGTGCTCGACGAAGCGCACACCGCGGTCGCGCTGTGTGCCGCCGAACTGCGCCGCGCGTTCGCGTCGGCCTAGGGAAAGTCCCCGCGCAAATGGATGCCGCGCTCACGGCCCTCGCCGCTACGATCCAGCGAACACGACGCCACCCCCCGGTCGGACGTCGTCGACCGATGCAGGAGACAGACACCATGCAGCGAACCAGGACGTCGACGCCTTCGGGCGGCGATGCACGGCAGGGCGAACGCCTCATGTGGCTCACGCCGCAGCGCGTCTTCTATGCCGGCCTGCTCGGCGCCGCGGCCGAGCGCGCGATGGGCGGGCACGGCGTGTACGTGTCGCCCGCCGGTGCGCCGCCCAACCGCATCCGCATCGGCGGTGGTGCCTGGCAGAGCGGCGAGTTCATCGTGGTGCCGCCGCACGTGCCGCACCAGGTCGAGAGTGCGTGCCCGCTGATCTTCAACCTGCTGATCGAATCGGAGTCGGTCGATCCCGCGCGCATGCCGGCCTTCCTGCAGCACTGCGGCCCGGTCGATGCGCCGGCCTTCGTGCAGCGCATGCGCGAGGCCCATGCCCACTTGCTGGCGGCCTCGGCGCGCGGCATCGACTTCGACGGTTTCGATTTCGACGCGCTGTTCTTCGACGGCCCGCTCACGCCGCGCCCGCTCGATGCGCGCATCCGCAAGGTGGTCGACATGCTCGTGGCCGACCCCGCCGCGCCCGCCTCGGCGGAAGACTGCGCGGCCTCGGTGCACCTGTCGTTCTCGCGCTTCCTGCACCTGTTCAAGCAGGAGACGGGCATGGCCTTTCGCGGCTTCCGTGCCTGGAAGCGTGCGCGCAGCCTGCTGCGCTACGTGCACCAGAGCGGCACGCTCACCGACATCGCGCTGGACACCGGCTACCCCGACTCCACGCACTTCAGCCATTCGATCCGCCAGGTCTACGGGCTCAAGCCCAGCGACATCGTCGCGGGCTCGCGCCGCCTCGCGCTGCACGACGCGGCCGGCGGGTTCCGGCAGTAACGGCGCGCGGGACGGCAACGCATGCAGATCCTCCAACTCCTGCTGTCGGGCATCGCACAAGGCTGCATCTACGGCCTGATCGCGCTCGGCTTCGTGCTGATCTACAAGGCCACCGAAACGGTGAGCTTCGCGCAGGGCGACCTGATGATGCTCGGCGCGTTCGGTGCCTTCGCGGGCATGTCGCTGTTCGGCATGCCGTTCTGGCTCGCGGCGCTCTTGGCCGTGGTGGCCATGGCGGCCTTCGGCGTGCTGCTCGAACTGGTGGTGATCCGCCCGATCCTCGGGCAGCCGCAGTTCTCCATCGTGATGCTGACCATCGGCATTGCCTACGTGGCGCGCGGCCTCATCACCATGGTGCCGGGCATCGGCACCGACACCCACACGCTGGCCGTGCCCTACAAGGACCAGATCTGGAAGCTCGGTGAGCTGGTGGTGAACCTCGAGCAGCTCGTGATCATCATTGCCACCGCCATCCTGTGTGGGCTGCTGTTCGCGATGTTCCGCTACAGCAAGCTGGGCATCGCGATGCAGGCCTCGTCGCAGAACCAGCTCGCGGCCTACTACATGGGCATTCCGGTGAAGCGGCTCAACGGGCTGGTGTGGGGGCTGGCGGCTGCGGTCGCGGCCATCGCGGGCATGCTGCTCGCGCCCATCACCTTCGTGCACGCCAACATGGGCTTCATCGGCCTCAAGGCTTTTCCGGCGGCGGTGGTGGGCGGCTTCGGCAGCCTGCCGGGCGCGATCGTCGGCGGGCTGGTGATCGGCATCGTCGAGTCGTTCGCGGGTTTCTATCTGCCCGACGGTTTCAAGGACACGGCGCCGTACATCGTGGTGCTGCTGATGCTCATGATCAAGCCCAACGGTCTGTTCGGCGAGAAGCTGCGCAAGAAGGTGTAAATCTCATATGCGCTTCATCTTCAAGACCACCTACGACCAGGACATCCGCTTGGCGCGGCACGGCGGCCATGTGCTCTGGTACAGCCTGCTCGTGGCCTTCCTGCTCGTCGCGCCGTGGGTCATCGACGAGTACTGGCTTGCGCAGCTGACCTTCGTGCTCATCTACGGCATCGTCGGCCTGGGGCTGATGCTGCTGGCGGGTTTCACGGGGCAGTTCTCCATCGGGCATGCGGCGTTTCTCGGAACGGGCGCGTACACGCAGGGCGTGCTGACCAACATGGGCGTGCCATTCCCGCTCGCGCTGCTCGCGTCGGCCGCGTTGTCGGCGGCGGTGGGCGTGGTGGTGGCGCTGCCGGCGCTGCGCGTGAAGGGCATCTACCTGGGCATCGCGACGCTGTCCTTCGGCTTCATCGTCGAGGAAGTGTTCGCGCGCTGGGAAAGCGTGACGGGCGGCAATGCGGGCCTGCATGTGAAGTCACCGCAGCTGTTCGGCTGGTCGCTGGGCTCGGGCGAAGGCTTCTACTTTCTGTGCCTGGTGGTCGCGGTGATCTCCACGCTGGGCATCCTGAACCTGTTGCGTTCGCCGACCGGGCGCGCCTTCGTGGCGATCCGCGATTCGGAGATTTCGGCGCAGAGCATGGGCATCCACCTGGCGCGCTACAAGACGATGTCGTTCGCGATCTCTGCGGCGCTCGCGGGGCTGGGCGGGGCGCTGTATGCGCACAAGCTGAGCTTCATCTCGCCGGACCAGTTCAACATCCTGCAGTCGATCGACCTGCTGCTGATGGTGGTGATCGGCGGCCTGGGCTCGGTGCACGGCGCGTTCCTCGGCGCGATTTTTCTCATCGCGATGCCGCAGCTGATCTCGATGGGCAAGGACTGGCTGCCGGCGGTCGTCGGTCAGGCGCCCGGCCTGCAGGGGTTGGTGTACGGCCTGGTGCTGATCGCCTTCGTGCTGTTCGAGCCGCTGGGGCTGTACGGGCGCTGGCTGAAGATTCGCACCTGGCTGCAGCTCTTCCCGTTCTACCGCAAGGGCTTGTTCAAGCGGCAGAAGTCGTTCACCAAATCGGATCGGCTGAGATGAGCAACGACATTCTTTTGTCGGCCAAGGACCTGAGCGTTCGCTTCGGCGGTGTGCTCGCGGTCAACAAGGTGAGCTTCGACGTGCGGCGCGGCGAGGTGTTCACGCTCATCGGCCCGAACGGTGCGGGCAAGACGACGGTGTTCAACCTCATCAGCCGCATCTACACGCCGACCACCGGCGAGATCACGTGGCATGGCGAGGCGGGCGGGCCGATCGCGCTCACGCAGCAGGCGCCGCACGCGATTGCCGCGCTGGGCATTGCGCGCACCTTCCAGAACATCGAGCTGTTCGAGCATGCGACCGTGCTGCACAACCTGCTGATCGGGCGCCACACGCACCGGCAGACGGGCTTCTGGAGCGAAGTGTTCTTCACGCCGGCCACGCGCCGCGCCGAGATCGCGGCGCGCGAGAAGGCGGAGCAGGTGATCGACCTGCTCGACCTGCAGCACTACCGCGACTCGATGGTGGCGGGCCTACCTTATGGCGTGCGCAAGGTGGTCGAGCTGGCGCGTGCGCTGTGCACTGAGCCGAAGCTGCTGCTGCTCGATGAGCCCTCTTCGGGACTCAATGTCGAAGAGACGGCGGACATGGCGTTCTGGATTCAGGACATCCAGCATGAGCTGGGGGTGTCGGTGCTGATGGTCGAGCACGACATGTCGCTTGTTTCCAAGGTGTCGGATCGCGTGTTGGCGATGAACCAGGGCGAGGTGCTGGCGACCGGCTCTCCGCGCGAGGTGCAGGCGGATGCGCGGGTGATCGAGGCTTATCTTGGGACTGTGGATGACGTGAGCAGCCTTCGGAGGGTTGTGGCATGAGCACTTTGTTCGCTACCCCTTTGGAGGCGCCCGGTGCGCGGCACGGCGCGGTCGCCCCCACTGTGCCGGCCGCTGCGCGGCTCCCCTGCGGTGCTCGCGTTTCGCGGGGTCTCGCAGAACTCGCTGCGCTCAAACAGCTGCGAGCCCTGATCCGCGAAACGCTGCGCTCCTCGGCGGCACAGAGGGGGCGCCCACGCCGCACCGCACACCGGGCTTCGTGGTGGCGTGATGGCTCTGCATGTTCCGCCTTGAATCAGGGAGCAGTGGCATGAGCGACGTCGTACTCCAACTGCTCAACGTCGAAAGCGCCTACGGCCCGATCAAGGCCATCCGGGGCGTGAGCCTGAAGGTGCGCAAGGGCGAGATCGCGACGGTGCTGGGCTCCAACGGTGCGGGCAAGACGACGATCCTCAAGACCATCTCCGGGATCATCGATCCGCGCAAGGGAAGCATCGAATTCCAGGGGCACGACATCACGGCCAAAGACCCGGCCTTCATCGTGCAGCAGGGCCTGAGTCATGTGCCCGAAGGGCGCGAGGTGTTCCCGCTGCTGTCGGTGAAGGACAACCTGCTGATGGGCGCCTACACGCGCAAGGACCGCGACGGCGTGGCGCGGGACATCGAGACCGTCTTCACCTACTTCCCGATCCTGCGCGAGCGGGCCACGCAGGACGCCGGCCTGCTCTCGGGCGGGCAGCAACAGATGCTGGCCATCTCGCGCGCCATCATGGCGGCGCCGCACCTCATCCTGCTCGACGAACCCAGCCTCGGCCTGAGCCCCAAGCTCACGAAGGAAATCTTCGAGATCGTGGTGCGCATCAACCGCGAGCGCGGCACCACCATCCTGCTGGTGGAGCAGAACGCCAACATGGCGCTCAACGCCGCCGACCACGGCTACGTGCTGGAAAACGGGCGCATCGTGATGGAAGACTCGTGCGAACGCCTGCGCGAGAAGGACGACATCAAGGAGTTCTACCTCGGTGTCAAGGACGACGGCGTGCGCGGCGAGCGGCGCTGGAAAAAGAAGAAGACCTGGAGGTAGCCGTCGCCATGCAAGGACTCTGGGATCTTCGAACCATCGAATCCGGCCACGACATCCTCGTGCCGGGCGACACGCTTTCGGCCATGTTCTGGAACGCCGTGCGCCAGCGCGGCGACAACATCTGGATGCGGCAGAAGGAGCTGGGCATCTGGCGCGCCTGGAGCTGGCGCCAGACCGCCGAGGCCGTGCGCGAGATCGCGGCCGGCCTGCAGGCGATCGGCTTCACGCGCGGCGAGTGCGCGTCCATTCTTTCGAACACCGTCATCGAGTGGGTGCTGGCCGACCTGGCCGTGCTGAGCTGCGGCGGTGTGTCGAACGGCATCTACCCGACCGACGCCGCCTCGCAGGTGGAGTACCTGTGCGAAGACTCGCGCACCACCGTGCTGTTCGTGGAAGACGACGAGCAGCTCGACAAGGCGCTCGAGGTCCGCGCCCGCCTGCCCGGCCTGCGCCGCGTGGTCGTGTTCGACATGGAAGGCCTGCGCGAGCTCGACGACCCGGGCGTGATGAGCCTCGATGCGCTGCGCGCCCTCGGCCGCACGCACCTGGCGGGCGACCCGCAGGCGGTGGAGCGCAGCGTGGCCGCCTGCCGGCCCGAAGACCTCGCCATTCTTGTCTACACCTCGGGCACCACTGGCAAGCCCAAGGGCGCCATGCACAGCCACGCGGGGCTGGTGTACACCGCGCGCGGCTACAACACGCTCATCGCGCAGGACGAGAAGGACGAGCGCATGTGCTTCCTGCCGCTGTGCCACATCGCCGAGCGCATGGGCGGCGAGTATTTCGCGATGTACACCGGCTCGATCCTCAACTTCGTCGAGAACCCCGAGACGGTGCCCGAGAACGTGCGCGAGATTGCGCCGACCGTGTTCACGGGCGTGCCGCGCGTGTGGGAGAAGTTCTATTCGGGCGTGATGATCGCGCTGAAAGAGGCCAGCCCGCTGCAGCAGGCGGCCTACAAGTGGAGCATCGGCGTGGGCGAGACCATCGCCAACAAGGTGCTCGCGGGCCAGGAGATCGGCACGGGGCTGCGCCTGAAGTTCAGGCTGGCGCGGCTGCTGGCGCTGGACAACGCGCGCAAGCTCATCGGCATCCACCGCGCGCGTTTTCTCGTGACGGGCGCGGCGCCCATTTCGCCCGAACTGGTCAAGTGGTACCTCGCGCTGGGCGTGCCCATGCTCGAGGTGTGGGGCATGACGGAGTCGTGCGGCGCTTCGACTGCCGTGCCCGTCACGCGCATCAAGCCCGGCTCCATCGGCCCGGCCACGGGCTACAACGAGGTGCGCATCGATCCGGCCACCAGCGAGATCCTGGTGCGCGGCCCCAACGTCTTCATGGGCTATTTGAATCTGCCGGAGAAAACCGCAGAGACCATCGACGCCGACGGCTGGCTGCACACGGGCGACGTGGGCGTGATGGACGAGGACGGGTATTTCCGCATCACCGACCGGATGAAAGACATCATCATCACGGCAGGCGGCAAGAACGTGACCCCGAGCGAGCTGGAAAACGAGCTCAAGTTCAGCCTCTACATCACCGATGCCGTGGTGATCGGCGACAAGAGGCCCTACCTCACGGTGATCGTCATGATCGACCAGGAGAACGTCGAAAAGTTTGCGCAGGACCACGACGTGCCGTTCAGCAACTACGAGAGCCTGACACGCACGCAGGAAGTGCAGGACCTGATCCAGGGCGAGATCGATCGCGTCAACGCCAAGTTCGCGCGCGTCGAGCAGATCAAGAAGTTCTTCCTGCTCGAGACGCAACTGAGCGCCGAGGACGAGGAGCTCACGCCGACGATGAAGCTCAAGCGCAAGCTGGTGCAAACCAAGTACGCGGCGCGCATCGACGCCATGTACAGATAGGGCTCGCCCCCAGGCTTCGCGCACTTCGTGTCGCTACGCCAGCCCCCTACCGGGGGCAACACCAGCGGCCCGGCAAAGCCGGTTCCGCGGTGTTTCTGGAAGAGGCCAGGCAGTGTGTTTTTTCAACAGGCAAGGAGACAAGGCAATGACGAAGCTCAAGACATTGACGACGCTGGCTGTGCTGGGCCTGATCGCGACGCTCGCGTCGGCGCAGCAGGGTGTCAGCAAGGACGAGATCCGCATCGGCACCATCCAGGACCTGTCGGGTCCGCTGGCGGGCTTCGGCAAGCAGGCGCGCAACGGCATGCAGCTGCGCGTGGACGAGCTCAACGAGCAGGGCACGCTGAACGGCCGCAAGCTCAAGCTCTTCGTCGAAGACTCGGGCTATGACCCGAAGAAAGCGGTGCTGGCGGCGCAGAAGCTGGTCAACCAGGAAAAGATCTTCATCATGGCCGGCCACATCGGCACGGCGCAGAACATGGCGGCGATGCCGGTGCAGTTCGACAAGAACGTCGTCAACTTCATGCCCATTACCGCGGCGCGCGAAATGTACGAGCCGCTGAACCGGCTGAAGTACTCGTTCGCGGCCACCTACTACGACCAGATCCGCCTGGCGCTGCCCAAGATGATCAAGGACAAGGGCGCCAAGAAGGTCTGCACGATCTACCAGGACGACGAGTTTGGCCTGGAGGTGCAGCGCGGCGCCGAGGCCGGCCTGAAGGCCTCGGGCATGGAGCTGGCCGAGAAGACCTCGTTCAAGCGCGGCGCCACCGACTTCAGCTCGCAGGTCGCGAAAATGAAGGCCGCCAACTGCGACCTCGTGGTGCTCGGCACCATCATCCGCGAGACCATCGGCACCGTGGGCGAGTCGCGCAAGACGGGCTTCAACCCGACCTTCCTGGGTTCGAGCGCGGCTTACACCGACCTGATCCACAAGCTCGGCGGCAAGGCCATGGACGGCGTGTACGCCACCATGACGGTGCAGAACCCCTATACCGACGAGCAGTCGCAGCCGCTGCGCTTCTGGGCCAACAAGTACAAGACCAAGTTCAACGAAGACCCGACCGTGTTCTCGGTGTACGGCTACGTGATCATCGATTCGTTCATCAAGGCCGCGACCAAGGCCGGCCCGAACCTGACGACCGACAGCTTCATCAAGGCGATGGACAGCATCACCTTCGAGCCCGACATGTTCGGCAGCCCGAAGAGCACCTACACCGCCACCAAGCGCCTGGGCAACGATCAGTCGCGGCTGTCGCAGATCAAGGACGGCAAGTGGGTCGTGGTGTCCGACTACGTGACACCGTAAACGAGGAGCGCCCCGGAATGGGGCGAGCGGCTATATTCCGCGAAATCCCCTTCGCGAGACTGCCGCCATGCCCCAGTACTGGTTGATGAAATCCGAGCCCGACGAGGTCTCGATCGACGATGCCCTCGCCGCACCCGGTGCCACCGTGGCGTGGACCGGCGTGCGCAACTACCAGGCGCGCAACTTCATGCGCGACGGCATGAAGATCGGTGACGGCGTGCTGTTCTATCACTCGAGCTGTCCCGAGCCCGGCATTGCCGGCATCGCGCGGGTGGCCTCGGGCATCAAGCCCGATCCGACGCAGTTCGATGCGAAGTCGCCGTACTACGACGCGGCCTCGAAGAAGGACGATCCGCGCTGGCTGCTGGTCGACGTGCAGGCGCTGCGCAAGACGCGGCTGCTGTCGCTGCCCGAGCTGCGCGCCAAGCCCGAGCTGGCCGACCTCGTCGTGCTGCGCAAGGGCAACCGGCTGTCGATCACGCCGGTGGAGCCGGCGCACTGGAAGGTCATCGAGAAGATGCTGGCCTGAGCGACGCTGTTCAGGCGACTTTCGACAGGATCGGGAACAGCTTGCCGAGCCCGTCGGCCATCACCTCGACCGCGAGCGCCGCGAGGATCAAGCCCATCAGCCGCGTCATGATGTTGATGCCGGTCTTGCCGAGCACCCGCGCGATCGGCTGCGCGAGCGAAAAGGCCAGCGCGGTCGCCAGCGCCACCACCACGCCGTAGCCGACCAGCAGCCCCAGCTCCCACAGGTGCTGTGTCTTGTCGGCGTAGATCACCACGGTGGAGATCGCGGCCGGGCCGGTGAGCAGCGGGATGGTGAGCGGCACCACCGCGATGGACGCGCCCATCGACGCCTTCACTTCGGTGGCGCGCAACTCATCGACGTTGGTCTTGCTCTCGGCCGGTTGCGCGTTGAGCATCGAGATCGAACTCATGAGCAGCAGCAGCCCGCCGCCGACCTGGAAGCTCGCGATCGAGATGCCGAAGAAGGACAGCAGCTGCAGCCCGATGAGCGCGCTGACGGCGATGACCACGAAGGCGCTGAAGGCCGACATGCGCACCGTGCGCTTGCGCTGGGCGTCGGAGTAGTCCTGCGTGTAGTGGATGAAGAAGGGCACGATGGCCAGCGGGTTGACGATGGCCACCAGCGTGACCAGCGGTTTGATGAGGTCCATGGAGGTGCTCATCGTTATCGTCCTCCGGTCACGTCGAGCAGGGCCATGGTGGTGTAGCTGGCCTCGGGCGAGAGCAGCCACAAGATGGCACCCGCGATTTCTTCGGGGCTGCCGGTGCGCTGCATCGGCACGGTCGGCGCGAGTTCGGCGGCGCGGTCGGGCATGCCGCCGGAGGCGTGGATCTCGGTGTCGATGAGGCCGGGGCGCACGGCGTTGACGCGGATGCCTTCCATGGCGACTTCCTTGGCCAGCCCGATGGTCAGGGTGTCGATGGCGGCCTTGCTGGCCGCATAGTCGACGTACTGGCCCGGCGATCCCAGGCGCGCGGCGCCGCTGGAGATGTTGACGATGGCGCCGCCCGCGCCGCCGTACGTCGTGCTCATGCGCTTCACGGCCTCGCGCGCGCAGACGAAGCTGCCGATCACATTGATGCGGAACATGCGCTCCATGCGCGCCACGCTCATCTCGTCGACGCGCGCCTGCACGTCGACCACGCCGGCGTTGTTCACGAGTGCCGTGAGCCGACCGAGCTTGGCGTCGATCTTCGCGAACATCGCGAGCACCTGGGCCTCGTCGCCCACGTCGGCCTGCACCGCCATGGCGGTGCCGCCGCCTGCGCGGATGGTGCGCACCACCTCGTCGGCGGCCAGCGAGTTGCTGGCGTAGTTCACGGCCACGGCGTAGCCGCGCGTCGCGGCGAGCAAGGCCGTGGCGGCACCGATGCCGCGCCCACCGCCGGTGATCAAGAGCACCTGGTCCAAATCCCACCTCCTGCAGAGAAACTGTGTGTCAGTTAAAACCGTTCGTCCGGATTACATCACCGAGGGCCAGCGCATGACGCGTGAGCGTGAGCGCCGCGTCGGACCGCCCCAACCAAGCTCGCACCGCAGTGCGAAGCACGGAGGTTATTGAATGCACAAGACCATCGACTATTACTTTGCGCCACAGAGCCCGTGGACTTATCTGGGGCATACCCGCTTTGCCGCCATTGCAACGGCCGCCGGCGCCACGGTGCGCGTGCGACCCATCGACATGGGCAGCGTGTTCCCCGTGTCGGGCGGGCTGCCGTTGGGCAAGCGCGCACCGCAGCGCCAGGCCTACCGGCTGCTCGAGCTGGCGCGCTTTTCCCGGCACCTGGGCCTGCCGCTGAACCCGAAGCCGAAGTTCTTCCCGGTGGCCGGCGACGATGCGGCGCGGCTGATCATCGCGGTCGACATGCACGACGGCACCGAGGCCGCGATGCGCATCAGCGCCGCGGTGTTCGCGGCCGTGTGGGTGCAGGAGCGGAACATCGGCGACCCGAACCTGCTCGAAGCCCTGGTCGCGGAGTGCGGCCTGCCGGCCAAGCGCGCCGAGCAATCGCAGAGCCAGGCGGTGCAGGAGCGTTACGAGGCTTACACGCAGGAAGCGATCGACATCCAGGTGTTCGGCGCGCCAAGCTACGTGATCGACGGCGAGATCTTCTGGGGCCAGGACCGCCTCGATTTCGTCGAACGCGCATTGCGCGCGTAACGAACGGCGCGCGCGCAAGCCAAACCACTTTCTTTCCATTCCATCGTTTCAGGAGAACCCCATGGGCCAATTCATCGATCTCACCGCCAAGGATGGCTTCACCTTTCCCGCCTACGTGGCCGAGCCCGTCGGCACGCCGCGCGGCGCCGTGGTGGTGGTGCCGGAAATCTTCGGCGTGAACTCGCACATCCGCTCGGTGGCCGACGGTTATGCGGCCGACGGCTACCTGGCCGTTGCGCCGTCCACCTTCCACCGCGTCAAGCCCGATGTCGAGCTGGGCTACAGCGACGACGACATGAAGACCGGCTTCGGCTACAAGACGGCGGTCGAGGCGCTGCCCGCGCCCGGCGTGCTGCAGGACCTCGAAGCCGCGATTGCCTACGCCTCGAAGGCGGGCAAGGTCGGCATCGTCGGCTACTGCTGGGGCGGCCTGCTGGTCTGGCGCGCCGCGGCCCTGCTGCCGGGCCTGGCCGCTGCCGCGCCTTATTACGGTGGCGGCATGACGACGCCCGAAGAAAGCGCACGCCAGCCGAAGGTGCCGGTGCTCGCGCAGTTCGGCAACCGCGATCACTGGATTCCGCTGGACACCATCGAGGCCTTCAAGAAGGCGCACCCCGAGGTGGAAGTGCATGTGTACGAGGCCGACCACGGCTTCAACTGCGACCAGCGCGGTTCGTACAACGCCGAAGCGGCAAAGCCGGCGCGTGAACGCGTGCTGGCGTTCTTTGCCAAGCACGTCGGCTGATCCGACCGCCACGCTCCAGGCAAAAGCCCGGCAGTGCCGGGCTTTTTCATTGCTTCTATTTCTTGGCGCCGACCCGGGTCTGCAAGAAGTCGAGCAGCGCGCGCAGCGCCGCGCTGTTGTGGCGCCGCTGCAGGTAGGCGGCCGACAGCCACATGTCCTTGCGCGCATAGCCTTCGAGCACCGGCACCAGCTCGCCGCTGTCGATGTGCGACTGCACGAGCAGCGAGGGCAGGTAGATCACGCCGAAGCCGCGCATCGCGACGCGGATCAGCGGCGCGCCTTCGGTGCAATCCATGCGGCTCTTGACCTGCACGTCCAGCGGCTGGCCGTTGTCATCGAAACGCCACACGGGCTGCGTGCCCAGCAATGAATGGGTGAGTGCGTCGTGGTTGGCGAGGTCTTGCGGGTGCGCGGGCTTGCCGTGCTTCTTCCAGTAGACCGGCGAGGCGCAGACCACCATGGGAATGAGCCGCAGCTTGCGCACGATGAGGTTGGCGTCTTCCACCGGGCCGCTGCGGATGTCGACGTCGATGCCTTCCTCGGCGAGGTCGACGGTGCGGTTGGTCAGCTGCAGGCTGATGCTCACGTCGGGGTAGTGGCGCATGAAGTCGGCCAGCAGGTCGGGAAACTCGCCGTTGCCCATGCCGTGCGGCGCCGAGATGCGCAGCCGGCCGCCGGGCTGGCTGGCGCGCTCCTGCAGTTCGGCCTGGGTGAGCTCGACCATTTCGAGCATCGGCGTGCTGCGTTCGAGCAGCAGCTGGCCGGCGTCGGTGAGGCTCACGGAACGCGTGGAGCGGTTGAGCAGGCGCACGCCGAAGCGGGTTTCGAGCTCGGCGACGTATTTGCTGACCGTGGCCTTCGACATGTCGAGCCGCTTGGCGGCCTGGGAGAAGCTGCCGTGCGAGGCGACTTCCCGGAAGGTTTTGATCAGATCGAGACTGTCCATGTCAGTGAGCCCGTTGTTTTTCGCGAGGGAGCGCGGTGCGCCGATTCTCGGGGGTTTCGGCGAACAGGTCCGGCGCGCGCTCTTGGTGTACGCCAGAAGCAGTCAAGCAGTGAATACCCGGATTTTTGCGTGCACAACTTTGTTGACTGATTGTTTCGCTACAGGAAACACCGTGTCTCTGAACCGAGTGTTTTCCCGAAGGAATTCCGGCTGACACTCGCCGCACAGGCGAGCCAACGTGCAAGCCTGGTGGACATCCCATCTAGCCGAACACAAGGAACAGACATGAAGACCTCGCACATTTTCGCAGCCGCCGCCCTGACCCTCCTGGCCGCCACCGGCGTCCAAGCCGAGACGTACCAAGGCGTGACCCAAGTGATCTCGTCCAAGAGCCGCGACGAAGTCAACGCCGAAGCCCAGCGCACCGCCGCAGCCCCGAACCAGAACGTCGTGCGCGGTTCGCGCGGTGCGGAAACCGTGGCCGTGTCGAAGGACCGTTCGATCGTCGAAGCCGAAGCCATCCGCACCGCCTACGCTCCGGACCAGAACGTGACCTCGGGCTCGCGCGTCAACAGCAAGGTCGTCTCGACCATGGTGAACCCGATGGACGCACGCGTTCAAGCCCAGCAAGGTTCGGGCGCCGTCGCCAAGTAATTGGCCATGAAGCCAGCCGCCTTCCGGGGCGGCCCGGGCTGACACAAGAAAGCCACGCATCCGCGTGGCTTTTTTCATGGGCGCTCGAAATAGGGGATCAGCGCGTGCGGGCGAGGTAGCGCTTGCGCCAGAACACCACGACCAGCACCACCGCGATGACCAGCATGGCCGACATCGCGATCCAGAAGCCGTCGGCCTTGTGCACGAGCGGAATGAACTCGAAGTTCATGCCGAAGATGCCCGCGATGAGGTTCAGCGGCAGGAAGATGGCGGTGAGCGCGGTCAGCACCCGCATGATGTCGTTGGCCCGGTGGCCCTGGACGCTGAAGTGCATCTGCACGGCGGTCTCGGCGTTCTGCTCGAGCCGGTGCACGTGGTGCACCACGCGCTGGATGTGTTCCAGCACGTCGCGGCTGCGCACCATGATCAGTTCACGCTCGCGCTGCGCCACCTCGCCTTGCGGGGTGGGCAGTGTTTCGAGCGAATCGATCCAGTCCTGCATGGCGGCGCGCTGGTCTTCGCAGATCTCGTCGAGGCGGTGCAGCGACTGGCGTGCCTCCATGAGCGCGCTCCAGTTGGTGAAGCGGCTGCGCGGGTCGATGAGTTCGGTCTGCCAGTGGTCGAGCTGCTTCGTGAGTTCGCGGCGCATGTCGAGGTAGCCGTCGACGATCAGGTTGACGATGCGCAGCATCAGGTCGGCCGGGCTGGTCGGCAGGCGGGCCGAGGTGGCGCGCACGTCGAGCGCGGGCGTGCCGCGGTCGTCGGGCGAAGCGGCCGCCAGCAGCCGGGCGGCGAAAGCGTCGCGCACGGTGCCGTCTTCGGGGTGGACCGAGAGCAGCACGCGGTCGAATACCGCGAAGCCAACCGGGCGCGTGTCGATGCGGCGCAGCACCGGCGGGCCGCCGCGCGACGGGCGCTGCGGCACCGACGGCTCGCTGGTGTTTGGGGTTTCAGCGCCGTTGCCCGTGGCCAGGCGGCGGAACACCAGCACGTCGTACTGCGAGGTGTAGTCGTAGTGCGAGGGCAGCTGGTCGTTGAGCAGGTCGGCCACGTGCAGGTCGACGAGCTGGGTCTGGCACAGCGTCTGCAGGATCTGCTGCACCTCGGGCTGGGCGGCGCGGAATTCGTCGCGCGTCAGCGAAATCCAGAGGTAGCTGGCGGCGCTGCAGGCGCCCGGCACGGCCAGCGGCGCCAGCGAGGCGTGCTCGCTGACCTGCGAGCGGCTGATTTCGAAGATGCGCATGGACACTCGCCCCTGGTGGTTCTTCTTCCACGCCAGAAGTGCCGTGGAGGTGCGGCAGGCATGCCGCGATAGCTATTATTTTTGTAGCAACCGGGCGGCGTCAAGCGCGAAGTAGGTCAGCACGCCATCGGCGCCGGCGCGCTTGAAGGCCAGCAGGCTTTCGAGCACCACGGCGTCGTGGTCGAGCCAGCCGTTCTGGGCGGCCGCCTTCAGCATGGCGTACTCGCCGCTCACCTGGTAGGCGAAGGTGGGCACGTGGAACTCGTCCTTCACGCGGCGCACGATGTCCAGGTAGGGCATGCCGGGCTTCACCATGACCATGTCGGCGCCTTCGGCGATGTCGATGGCGACCTCTCGCAGGGCCTCGTCGCTGTTGCCGGGGTCCATCTGGTAGACCTTCTTGTTGCTCTTGCCGAGCGTGGCGGACGAGCCGACGGCGTCGCGGAACGGGCCGTAGAAGGCGCTGGCGTACTTGGCGCTGTAGGCCATGATGCGCGTGTGCACGTCGCCGCGGGCTTCGAGCGCGGTGCGGATCGCGCCGATGCGGCCGTCCATCATGTCGCTCGGGGCCACAATATCGACGCCAGCTTGCGATTGTGTGAGTGCCTGCTTCACCAGCACTTCAACGGTGGCGTCGTTGAGGATGTAGCCGGTGTCGTCGAGCAGGCCGTCCTGGCCGTGGCTGGTGTAGGGGTCGAGCGCCACGTCGGTCATGATGCCCAGCTCGGGAAAGCGCGCCTTGAGCGCAGCCACCACGCGGGGAATCAGCCCGTCGGGGTTGAAGGCCTCGTCGCCCGCGGGCGTCTTGAGGCTGGCATCGATCACCGGGAACAGCGCCATCACCGGAATGCCGGCCTGCACGCACTGCTCGGCCACGGGCAGCAGCAGATCGAGGCTCAGGCGCTCCACGCCGGGCATCGAGGCCACGGCGTCGCGGCGCTTTTCGCCTTCCTGCACGAACACCGGGTAGATCAGGTCGTTCGTCGTCAGCGCATGCTCGCGCACCAGGTTGCGGGTGAAGGCGTCGCGGCGCAGCCGTCGCGGGCGGCCGGCGGGGAACATGGCGAGCGGGGAAAATGATGACGTCATATATCTAAAATTGTGCCTGAAGCCTCGGACGGCGCCTCAGGAGGGTTAGAAGCAAGTTGTCTGACAACTACGGAAATTAGTAGAACTTAAGTTCTAGATTTTTGTTGTAAAAGTCAAAGAAACTGCCTCAATCGCTTGAAACCTTGTTTCGTCTTTGTTAAATTCTGAAGCGGGCGGCTTGCCGCTCCCCGCTTTTCCTCCCTGAGCGGGTGCCTTGATGTGTGACAGCAAAAGGGCTTCCCAGCCCGACGTGAAGACGTCGGGCTTTTTTTTTGCCCGAAACCTTGGCAAAGAGCCCCAAAAGGGGTCAGTGTGCAGCCACCACTAAACTGCCGCCATGCTCTGGGTCAAATCTCTTCACATTGTTTTCATTGCCAGCTGGTTTGCCGGACTGTTCTATCTGCCGCGGATCTTCGTCAACCTGGCGATGGTGCCGCCCGAGTCGGTCGCGGAGCGCGAACGCCTGCTGCTGATGGCGCGCAAGCTGCTGCGATTCACGACCTTCCTGGCGGTGCCGGCGCTGGTGTTCGGTGCCTGGCTCTGGCTGGGCTACGGCATCGGTCGCGGCCCGGGCAACGGCTGGATGCACGCCAAATTGGCGTTGGTGCTGGTGGCCATCGGCTATCACCACGGCTGCGGCGTGCTGCTGCGCCGCTTCGCTGCAGGCGGCAACCGCCGCAGCGACCGCTGGTACCGCTGGTTCAACGAGCTGCCCGTGCTGCTGCTGCTGGGCATCGTGATCCTGGTGGTGGTGAAGCCTTTCTGATGCCGTGTCGACGGTAGACATGCCGCACAAGTCTGCCGCGTTCCCCCTGGCGCTGGCGTATGCGGCGCTGATCGTCTATGCCAGCCTGTACCCGTTTGCCGACTGGCGTGACCAGGGGATCGCGCCCTGGGCCTACCTGTCGGCGCCCTGGCCCAAGTACTGGACGGGTTTCGACTTCGGGGTGAACGTGGCGGGCTACGTGCCCTTCGGATTCCTGTGCGCGCTGAGCGTGCTGCGCACGGGCAGCAGTCCCAGTGTGTGGCGTGGGTTGTTGCGCGCCACCGTGGCGGGCGCGGCGATCGCCTTTGCCATGGAGACGCTGCAAAGCTATCTGCCGGCGCGCATTCCTTCCAATGTCGACCTGGGGCTGAACACCGCCGGGACGGTGCTCGGCGCCGTGCTGGCCGCGGCGCTGGAGCGGCTGGGCGCGGTCGCCCACTGGGGTCGCGCGCGCTCGCAGTGGTTCGTCGAGGACGCGCGCGGCGGGCTCGTGCTGCTGGCGCTCTGGCCCTTTGCCCTGCTGTTTCCTGCCGCCGTCACCTTCGGCCTCGGCCAGGTCTTCGAGCGGCTGGAGGCGACGATTTCCGAGTGGCTGCTCGACACGCCCTTCATCGACTGGCTGCCCGTGCGCCAGTTCGAACTGGAGCCGCTGGTGCCGGCCGTGGAGTTGCTGTGCGTGATGCTCGGGGCGCTGGTGCCGTGCCTGCTGGGCTATCTGGTGGCACGCACCGTGGTGCAGCGCGCGGTGCTGCTGCCGCTGATCCTGCTTGCAGGCATGGCGGCCTCGGCCTTGTCGGCGGCCATGAGCTACGGTCCCGAGCATGCGTGGGCGTGGCTCGAGCTGCCGGTGCAGATCGGGCTGGCCGCGGCGGTGTTCGCAGGCGTGCTGCTGCTGTTCGCGCCGCGCCGCTTGTGTGGCGCGCTGCTGCTCATGGGGCTCGTGCTTCAGCTGAGCCTTCTGAACCAGGCGCCCGAGAGCGCCTACTTTGCGCAGACCCTGGCCACCTGGGAGCAGGGCCGCTTCATCCGTTTCCATGGCCTGGCCCAGTGGCTGGGCTGGTGCTGGCCCTTCGCGGTGCTGGTGTATGTGCTGGCCGCACTGTCGCGCCGCCGCCGTCCTGCATCGCCTGCGTCCTGAGCACGCTCATAAAATCGATCGATGCCCAGCACCACTCCCGCCGCGCCGCCCGGCTACTACGGCCGCCACATCTTCTTCTGCCTGAACGAACGCAAGAACGGCGAGGACTCCTGCGCCCTGCACAACGCGCAGGAGGGCTTCGACCGCTGCAAGGCCAAGGTGAAAGAACAGGGGCTCGCCGGGCCCGGCAAGGTGCGCGTCAACAAGGCCGGCTGTCTCGACCGCTGCGCGGGCGGGCCCGTGGCGGTGGTCTATCCCGAGGCCGTCTGGTACACCTTCGTGGACGCGGAAGACATCGACGAGATCGTCGAGTCGCACCTGAAGAACGGCCAGGTCGTCGAGCGGCTGGTGTTGCCGCCCGACGTCGGCCGCTGAACTTTCCTGCGGGCCCCGTGCTCGTACCGTGCACGTTGCCGGCATCGCCGGCCCAGCCAACCCCAGCGCCATGAACTCCCAGACCGAAAAAATCAGCCTCCAGGGCGCCGCGGGCGTGATCGAGGTGCAGCGCGATGTGCCTTCCGGCGAAGCGCGCGGCATCGCGGTGATCGCGCATCCGCACCCGCTGTTCGGCGGCACGATGGACAACAAGGTCGTGCAGACCCTGGCGCGTGCCTTCGTGTCCTGCGGATGGACGGCCGTGCGCTTCAACTTCCGCGGCGTCGGCGCCAGCGAAGGCGCTCACGATGAAGGGCGCGGCGAGCTCGAGGACATGCTGCATGTCGTCGGCCAGCTCGCCCCCGAAGGCCCGCTGGCGATTGCCGGCTTTTCCTTCGGCGCCTTCGTGGCCAGCTGTGCGGCCGAGAAACTCTGGGCCGCACGCGACGTGCGGCAACTGGTGCTGGTGGGCACGGCCGCCTCGCGCTTCTCGGTGGCCACGCTGCCGGCCGACGCGCACGAGCGCGCGCTGGTGGTCCATGGCGAAGCCGACGACACCGTGCCTCTCGCCGCCGTGATGGACTGGGCGCGTCCCCAGTCACTCCCTGTCACGGTAATTCCCGGGGGCGGCCATTTCTTTCACGGACAATTGCCGCTGCTCAAAAGCCTGGTCGCCCGCCATCTGCGCGCGGGCACCGCATGAAAGCCTTCCGGGCTTGTTTTCGCCTCTTCCCACACTCTCCATGAATCGTTTTTTCACTGCGCTTCGCGCATTGGTGCTGACCGCTGCTGCCTCGGTCGGCGTGATCGCCGCCGCCCAGATGCCGGCCCCGCCTGAAATCGCCGCGCGCAGCTACCTGCTGCTCGACGTGACCGCGAACCAGATCCTCGCGCAGAAGGACATCGACAGCCCCATCGAGCCGGCCTCGCTCACCAAGCTGATGACCGCGTACGTCGCGTTCGACGCGCTGCGCGCCAAGAAGATCACGCTGACCCAGACCCTGCCGGTGAGCCCGCGTGCCTGGAAGATGCCCGGCTCGCGCATGTTCATCGACCCCAAGATGCAGGTGCCGGTGGAAGACCTCATCAAGGGTGTGATCGTGCAGTCGGGCAACGACGCCACGGTGGCGCTGGCCGAAGGCGTGGGCGGCACGGTGGAGCACTTCGTCGAGATGATGAACGCCCAGGCCAAGGTGCTGGGCATGAAGAACACCACCTACAAGAACCCCGAAGGCCTCACGGCGCCCGGCCACACGACCACGGCGCGCGACCTGAGCATCCTGGCCACGCGCCTGGTGCGCGACTTCCCCGAAGAAGCCAAGTACTACGCCATCAAGAAGTACCGTTACCCGGGCACGCCGTCGACCAACGACACCAACCGCAACCTGCTGCTGTTCCGCGACCCGACCGTCGACGGCTTGAAGACCGGCCACACCGACGCCGCCGGCTACTGCATGATCGCCACCGCCAAGCGCGACTTCCCGAACCTCACCGGCGGCCGCCGCCTGCTGTCGATCGTGCTGGGCGCCAGCAGCGAGGCTGTGCGCGCCAACGAGTCGCAGAAGCTGCTGAACTGGGGTTACACGGCCTACGACGCCGTGCGCCTGTTCGAAGCCGGCCAGCCCGCCGCCACGCCCGCCGTCTGGAAGGGCAAGGCCAACGTGCTGAAGCTGGGCCGCCCCGAGGCCATCGTGGTCGCGGTGCCGACCGGTTCCGCCAGCAAGATCAAGACGCAGGTGTCGCGCCCCGATCCGCTGGTCGCGCCCTTCACCAAGTACCAGGCCGTCGGCTCGCTCAAGGTCACGCTGGACGACCAGCCCCTGGCCGACGTGCCGCTGGTGGCCCTGGAGCCGGTCGAGCAGGCTGGCGTCTTCGGCCGCGCCTGGGACGCTGTGCGTCTCTGGATCAAGTAAGACGCGGGCAAAAGAGGCCTTGAAACGGACGATGGCGGGCGCTCCAAGCGTCTGACATTGCCATTTCAGGCCTGCCTGCTATACTCGTGGGCTTTTCGGAATTTTCCGAAGGGTTTCACGTTTTCGTTATTCCCGGCTTCCTTGAGTCACGACCAAGGGCGGTTTCGCAACCAGGGCCGGGTTGTTTTGGGACTAATTCATTCATGCCAACCATCAATCAACTGGTGCGTCAGGGTCGAACGGTCGAAAAGATCAATTCGAAGAGCCCTGCCATGCAGAACTCGCCGCAACGTCGCGGTGTCTGCACCCGCGTCTACACCACGACGCCCAAGAAGCCCAACTCGGCGCTTCGTAAAGTTGCCAAGGTCCGTCTGACCAATGGCTTCGAAGTCATCTCCTACATCGGCGGCGAAGGCCACAACCTGCAGGAACACAGCGTCGTGCTGGTTCGCGGCGGTCGTGTCAAGGACTTGCCCGGTGTGCGTTACCACATCGTGCGCGGTTCGCTCGACCTGCAAGGCGTGAAAGACCGCAAGCAGTCGCGTTCCAAGTACGGCGCGAAGCGTCCCAAGAAGGCTTAAGCCTTCCTGTCGTCAAGAAAACAAGCGGTGTTCGATGGCCTTGGCGGGCTTGTCGAGCGAAGTGACCCAATGTCGGGTCGAGTAAGTGAGAGTCCTGACTGGCTCTCGCGGTATCGGAAACGATGCCAACTGAAGCAAAGAGGTTAGAAAAATGCCACGTCGTCGCGAAGTCCCCAAACGTGAAATCCTGCCGGATCCCAAGTACGGCAATGTCGAGCTGTCCAAATTCATGAACGTGATCATGGAAGGCGGCAAGAAGGCTGTTGCCGAGCGCATCATCTACGGTGCCCTCGACTTCATCGAGAAGAAGAACCCGGACAAGGACCCCCTCGAAGCGTTCACCGTTGCCATCAACAACGTGAAGCCGATGGTCGAAGTGAAGTCGCGCCGCGTCGGTGGTGCGAACTACCAGGTGCCGGTCGAAGTCCGTCCTGTCCGTCGCCTCGCCCTGTCGATGCGCTGGATCAAGGAAGCTGCCCGCAAGCGCGGTGAGAAGTCGATGGCCCTGCGTCTGGCCAACGAACTGATGGAAGCCACGGAAGGCCGTGGCGGCGCCATGAAGAAGCGCGACGAAGTGCACCGCATGGCAGAAGCCAACCGCGCATTCAGCCACTTCCGCTTCTAAAAATCACACGTCTCTTGAGCGTTGGGGGTCGAGTGCCAGGCGAAATCGCCCGTGCTCGACGCCCAGCGCTCAACGCATTTAAACCCGAAAGTACACCATGTCCCGCAAGACCCCCATCGAGCGCTACCGCAACATCGGTATCTCCGCGCACATCGACGCTGGCAAGACCACGACGACCGAACGTATCCTGTTCTACACCGGTGTGAATCACAAGATCGGTGAAGTGCACGACGGTGCCGCCACGATGGACTGGATGGAGCAAGAGCAAGAGCGCGGCATCACGATCACCTCGGCTGCCACCACCTGCTTCTGGAAGGGCATGGCTGGCAAGTTCGAAGAACACCGCATCAACATCATCGACACCCCCGGCCACGTGGACTTCACCATTGAAGTCGAGCGCTCGATGCGCGTGCTGGACGGCGCTGTCATGGTGTACGACGCCGTCGGCGGCGTGCAGCCCCAGTCGGAAACCGTCTGGCGTCAGGCCAACAAGTACAAGGTTCCGCGTCTTGCGTTCGTCAACAAGATGGACCGCACCGGCGCCGACTTCCTGCGTGTGCGTCAGATGATGGTGGACCGCCTGAAGGCCAACCCCGTCGTGATCCAGATCCCGATCGGTGCCGAAGAGCACTTCCAAGGCATCGTCGACCTCGTGAAGATGAAGGCGATCATCTGGGATGAAGACAAGGGCATCACGTTCACCTACGGCGACATCCCGGCCAACCTGGCCGATGTGTGCGCCGAGTACCGCGAAAAGCTCGTCGAAGCCGCTGCCGAAGCGAGCGAAGAGCTCATGAACAAGTACCTCGAAGGCAACGAGCTGACCGAAGAGGAAATCAAGGCTGCCATCCGCCAGCGCACCATCGCCGGCGAGATCCAGCCGATGCTGTGCGGCTCGGCCTTCAAGAACAAGGGCGTGCAGGCCATGCTCGACGCCGTCGTCGAATACATGCCCGCTCCGACCGACATTCCTCCGGTCACCGGCACCGACGAAGACGAGGCGCCCGTCACCCGCAAGGCTGACGACGGCGAGAAGTTCTCGGCGCTCGCATTCAAGCTGATGACCGACCCGTTCGTGGGCCAACTGACCTTCGTGCGCGTCTACTCGGGCGTGCTGAGCAAGGGCGACAGCGTCTACAACCCGGTGCGCGGCAAGAAGGAACGCATCGGCCGTATCGTGCAGATGCATGCGAACAACCGCGAAGAAGTCAGCGAAATCCGCGCCGGCGACATCGCCGCCTGCGTGGGCCTGAAGGAAGTCACCACGGGCGAAACCCTGTGCGACCCGGCAGCCGTCGTGACGCTCGAGCGCATGGTGTTCCCGGAATCGGTGATCTCGCAGGCCGTCGAGCCCAAGACCAAGGCCGACCAGGAAAAGATGGGCATCGCCCTGCAGCGTCTTGCGCAGGAAGATCCGTCGTTCCGCGTGAAGACCGACGAAGAATCGGGCCAGACCATCATCGCCGGCATGGGCGAGCTTCACCTTGAAATCATCGTGGACCGCATGAAGCGCGAATTCGGCGTGGAAGCCAACGTGGGCAAGCCGCAAGTGGCCTACCGCGAAACGATCCGCAAGACCGTCGAAGATGCCGAAGGCAAGTTCGTTCGCCAGTCGGGCGGCAAGGGCCAGTACGGCCACGTGATCCTGAAGATCGAGCCGCAGGAAGCCGGCAAGGGCTTCGAGTTCGTCGACGCCATCAAGGGCGGTGTGGTTCCTCGCGAATACATCCCTGCGGTGGAAAAGGGCGTCGTGGAAGCGCTGACGCAAGGCGTGCTGGCGGGCTACCCCGTCGTGGACGTCAAGGTCACGCTGCACTTCGGTTCGTACCACGATGTGGACTCGAACGAAATGGCGTTCAAGATGGCCGCGATCTTCGGTTTCAAGGAAGGCGCCCGCAAGGCCAACCCCGTGATCCTGGAGCCGATGATGGCCGTGGAAGTCGAAACGCCTGAAGACTACGCCGGCAACGTGATGGGCGACCTGTCCTCGCGTCGCGGCATGGTGCAGGGCATGGACGACATGATCGGTGGCGGCAAGTCCATCAAGGCCGAAGTGCCGCTGTCGGAAATGTTCGGCTACTCGACCACGCTGCGCTCGATGTCGCAAGGCCGCGCCACGTACACGATGGAGTTCAAGCACTACGCTGAAGCTCCGCGTAACGTTGCCGAAGCCATCGTGGCCGCTCGCGCCAAGTAAATTCAAGAATGCAGGGCCATGCAGTGCATGGCCCTTCTTGTCTGCGATCCGGTGCCGCCCTGTTCCCGTGCGGGGCGAACCAGCAATCGGATGCAGACATAAAACCAACACACGGGACATGCTCTTTCAAGGATTGAAAAATGGCAAAAGGTAAATTCACCCGCACCAAGCCGCACGTGAACGTGGGCACGATCGGTCACGTTGACCACGGCAAGACCACGCTGACGGCTGCGATCGCAACCGTTCTGTCGTCCAAGTTCGGCGGCGAAGCCAAGGCTTACGACCAGATCGACGCAGCGCCCGAAGAAAAGGCCCGCGGCATCACGATCAACACCGCGCACGTCGAGTACGAAACGGCCAACCGCCACTACGCACACGTCGACTGCCCCGGCCACGCCGACTACGTGAAGAACATGATCACGGGCGCCGCTCAGATGGACGGCGCCATCCTGGTGTGCTCGGCCGCTGACGGCCCGATGCCCCAGACCCGTGAACACATCCTGCTGGCTCGCCAGGTGGGCGTGGGCTACATCATCGTTTTCCTGAACAAGTGCGACATGGTCGACGACGCCGAGCTGCTCGAGCTGGTCGAAATGGAAGTGCGCGAGCTGCTCGACAAGTACGAGTTCCCTGGCGACGACACCCCCATCATCCACGGCTCGGCCAAGCTCGCCCTCGAAGGCGACAAGGGCAAGCTGGGCGAAGAAGCCATCCTGAAGCTGGCCGAAGCGCTGGACACGTACATCCCCACGCCTGAGCGCGCTGTGGACGGCACGTTCCTGATGCCCGTCGAAGACGTGTTCTCGATCTCGGGTCGCGGCACCGTGGTGACCGGCGCTGTCGAGCGCGGCGTGATCAAGGTCGGCGAAGAAATCGAAATCGTCGGCATCCGCCCGACCGTCAAGACCACCTGCACCGGCGTGGAAATGTTCCGCAAGCTGCTGGACCAAGGTCAGGCTGGCGACAACGTCGGCGTGCTGCTGCGCGGCACGAAGCGCGAAGAAGTCGAGCGCGGCCAAGTGCTGTGCAAGCCCGGCTCGATCAAGCCGCACGTGCATTTCACCGCCGAGGTGTATGTCCTGTCCAAGGACGAAGGCGGCCGTCACACGCCGTTCTTCAACAACTACCGTCCGCAGTTCTACTTCCGCACGACGGACGTGACCGGCGCGATCGAGCTGCCCGCGGACAAGGAAATGGTCATGCCCGGCGACAACGTCAGCATCACCGTCAAGCTGATCAACCCGATCGCGATGGAAGAAGGCCTGCGCTTCGCCATCCGTGAAGGCGGCCGTACCGTGGGTTCGGGCGTCGTGGCCAAGATCCTCGACATCTAAGCTGGAAGCAAAGGAATCACCATGGCTACCAAGCAAAAGATCCGCATCCGCCTGAAGGCATTCGACTACAAGCTGATCGACCAGTCGGCCGCTGAAATCGTGGACACCGCCAAGCGCACCGGCGCGATCGTCAAGGGCCCCGTGCCCCTGCCGACCCGCATGAAGCGTTTCGACATCCTGCGTTCGCCGCACGTCAACAAGACGTCGCGCGACCAGCTGGAAATCCGCACGCACCAGCGCCTGATGGACATCGTTGATCCCACCGACAAGACCGTGGACGCGCTGATGAAGCTCGACCTGCCGGCCGGCGTCGACGTCGAGATCAAGCTGCAGTAATTCGACCTCGCGTCGCATTCCGAGCACAGCCCGCCTGCAGCAATGCAGGCGGGCTTTTTTGTGCTTCACGTTTGTTTATCAACTGTGGCATCCTCGCGCACCGGCCTGCAGGACGCAGTGCGCCGGGGCTGAAACGAGGGCAGCACACGTGATAAGCCAGAAGTTCTCTTTTGCATTCGGTGCGGCGTGCACCGCCGCGGCATTGCTGGCAGGTTGCGGTGGGGGAGGCGGTGGCGGAGGAGGCGGCGGCGCCGGATTTCCCATCGGTCTGCCGATCGTGCTGAACCCGGTCGCCCTGAGCGGGAAGGCCACCTACGATTCGGTACCGAACAACGACGGCCCCCTCCTGTACGCGAGCACCACGGCCAAGCCGGTGCGCGGCGCCACGGTGGAAGTGCTCGATGCCAACACATCGGTGCAGCTCGCGGTGACCACCACGGATGACAGTGGCAATTACACAGTCTCGGTGCCGGCCAATACCAACATCACCGTGCGCGTCCGGGCCCAGCTGACCCGGACCGGTCCGGGTGCCACCTGGGATGTGACGGTGCGGGACAACACCCGCAGCGACGCGCTGTACTCGATGCAGTCGGCGAGCTTCTCGTCGGGCAATACAGCATTGACGCGCGACCTGCGCGCGGACAGCGGCTGGGGCGGTTCGGGATACACCGGGACGCGGGTCGCGGCGCCGTTCGCCGTGCTCGACACGGTCCATACCTCCATGCAGAAGGTGCTGTCGGTGGCGCCGGCTTCGGCGTTTCCTTCGCTGAAGATTTTCTGGAGCACGGACAACGCGCCGTCCACGTCCATCAACCTCGCAGCAGGGCAGATCGGCACGACCTTCTTTTTCAACAACGGAAGCAGTGGTCGGCAGATCTATGTGCTGGGCAAGGAGAACGTCGACACCGACGAATTCGACGCGCCGGTGATCGCGCACGAATGGGGTCACTACTACCAATCGGCCTTCAGTCGGGACGATTCGATGGGCGGCGCGCATGACGGGGACGACCGCCTCGACCGGCGGCTCGCTTTTTCCGAAGGCTGGGGCAATGCGTGGTCGGGCATCGCGCTGAACCGGAGCAACTACGTGGACTCGACGGGTGCGCAGCAGGGCGATGGCGGGCGACTGGATCTGTCTGTCGGGCCGCCGAGCGGCACGACCCCGGGCTGGTTCCGCGAACTGTCGGTCCAGGCCATCCTGTGGAACCTCAACCGGCAGGCCGGCTTCAAGCCCATCCACGACACCTTGACCGGTTTCCAGTTCCGCGGCGGGGCGCCGGTCACGTCGATCCATGCCTTTGCCGCAGCGTTCAAGGTGGCGTCGCCCGGCAGCACGTCGGCGCTGACGGGCCTGTTGAGCGCGCAGAACATCAGCTCCAGCGACGCGTACGGCGCGGGCGAATCGAACGATGGCGGGGTGCCCGGCGCGCTGCCGATGTACGGAGCCCTGACGGTGGGCCCGGCGCCAAGCAACGCCTGCGTCTCCAATGCGGCGGGCACAGGCAACAAGCACGGCAACATCGCCTATCTGCGCTTCATCGCGCCGGCGGACCGGGAGTACCGGGTCTCGATCGGGGGCGCCACGGTGCCGGACTTCGATCTCTTCAGGGGCGGGGAGATCGCCCGGTCGGGAAATACGGTCAGCCTGGGCGCGGGTGAGTACGTTCTGGCGGTGAGGGATGCTGCAATGGCCTCGACCCCCATCTCGCAGAAATGCCTCACCGTTCTCGTCCAGCAACAGTAGGAGGCCCAGCCATGACCCTGAATACTCGCTTCCCCTCGGCTGTGGCATTGACCTGGCTTGCCGTGTCCATGTTTCCGGTGTTGGCCCTGGCTGACGGGATGCCGTCGGCGCGCACCACTGCGAAGCTGTCGACTTCGGCTCAGAAGGGCGCAGCCACCCCTTGGGTGACCGCGTCGAGAAAACCCAACGACTCCGGCGTCAAGCTGCAGTACCGGCTGGATGGCGCGCCGCAGGCGGGCAAGCCGACCGTGGTCGTTCTGCAGTTCGACGGCGTCAGTGACCCGGCGGGCGCTGGCGTCACGCTGACGGTCGATGCGGGCCTGACGCTGTCCGGCAACGCGTCGCTGAGCCTGCCGCCGGGGCAACGCTCCGACGCCTTCGTCACGGTGGTCAGCGAAGGCGACGGCCTGGCCTACCTGAACGTGTTCATCAAGCAGGGCGGGCGGACCAGTGCCATTTCCATCCCGATCCAGACCGGCTCGGCGGCCCCCGCCATGAAGGGCAATGGCGAGATCAAGTCGCTGCCCAGCGGCGACCACATCATTTCGCTGCCTGCGAAATAGGCCCGAAAGCCGTTCCCAACGGGGTCGGAAATCCCTGAATCCAGTCCGAACAGGGCCACTTGCGCCCCGGTTCGACTGCGGGCTATAATCTCTGGCTCTGCCCTTGTTGCGTCCGTTCGGGCGTCGTTCTGGCAGGGATTTATCAACCTTCTCTCGCAGGCCGGGAAACCAGCCAAACGCTGTCGCCAATTGAAGTGGCAGCGGCGAAGGAAGTCTTCCATTTTTGGAGAAAACAAATGAGTCTGAGCAACTCCCTCGGGTTGCTGGGCCGCAAGGTGGGGATGATGCGTCTCTTCACCGATGACGGGGACGCAGTTCCTGTCACGGTGGTGGATGTGTCCAACAACCGTGTGACCCAGATCAAGTCCCAAGAGACCGATGGCTACGTCGCCCTGCAGGTGACGTTCGGTTCGCGCAAAGCATCGCGCGTGACCAAGCCCCAAGCCGGCCACCTTGCCAAGGCAGGTGTCGAAGCTGGTGAAATCATCCAGGAATTCCGCGTCACCGCCGATACCGCAGGTCAGCACAAGGCTGGCGGCGTCATCGCGGCAAGCAGCGTGTTCTCCGTGGGCCAGAAGGTGGACGTGCAAGGCACGACCATCGGCAAGGGCTTCGCCGGCACGATCAAGCGTCACAACATGAGCTCGCAGCGCGCGTCGCACGGTAACAGCCGTTCGCACAACGTGCCCGGCTCGATCGGCATGGCACAAGACCCCGGTCGCGTGTTCCCCGGCAAGCGCATGACGGGCCACCTCGGCGACGTCACCCGCACGACGCAAAACCTCGACGTGTTCCGCATCGACGAAGCACGTCAGCTGCTGCTCATCAAGGGCGCGATCCCGGGTTCGAAGGGTGGCTTCGTCACCGTGCGTCCCGCCATCAAGGCCAAGCCGCAAGCGGCTGAAGGAGCGAAGTAATGCAACTCGAACTCCTGAACGAACAAGGCCAGGCCGCGTCGAAGTACGACGCCCCCGAGACCGTGTTCGGCCGTGACTACAACGAAGACCTGGTCCACCAGATCGTCGTTGCATTCCAGGCTAACGCTCGCCAAGGCACGCGCGCCCAGAAGGACCGCGAACAGGTCAAGCACTCGACCAAGAAGCCTTTCAAGCAAAAGGGAACGGGCCGCGCCCGTGCCGGTATGACGTCCTCGCCCCTGTGGCGCGGAGGCGGCCGCATTTTCCCGAACATGCCTGACGAAAACTTCTCGCAGAAGATCAACAAGAAGATGTACCGCGCCGGCATGGCCGCCATCTTCTCGCAGCTCGCTCGCGAAGGCCGTCTGGCCGTGGTCGATTCGCTGACTGTGGATTCGCCCAAGACGAAGCCGCTGGCAGCCCGTTTCAAGGCAATGAATCTCGAGTCCGTGCTCGTGATCGCCGAAGAAGTCGACGAAAACCTGTACCTTGCCTCGCGCAATCTGGTCAACATCCTCGTGGTCGAACCCCGTTACGCCGATCCGGTGTCGCTGGTTCACTACAAGAAGGTGCTGGTCACCAAGGGTGCCGTCGACAAGCTCAAGGAGATGTTCGCATGAGCCGCGTGAACCCCACCCCTGCACAACGTAAGTTCGACGAAGGCCGTCTCATGAACGTGCTGGTCGCACCGATCGTGTCCGAAAAGGCCACGATGGTCGGCGAGAAGTCGAACGCTGTCACTTTCAAGGTGCTGCAAGACGCCACCAAGCCCGAGATCAAGGCCGCTGTTGAACTGATGTTCAAGGTCGAAGTCCAGGGCGTGTCGGTGCTCAACACCAAGGGCAAGACCAAGCGCTTTGGCAAGTCCATCGGCCGCCGCGACAACGTTCGCAAGGCTTATGTGACGCTGAAGGCCGGTCAAGAGCTCAACCTCGTCGGGGAAGGCGCTTAATCATGGCCGTCATCAAGATGAAACCCACTTCGCCGGGCCAACGCGGCGCGGTGAAGATTTCGCGTGACCACCTGCACAAGGGTGCCCCTCACGCAGCCCTGCTGGAACCCCAGTTCCAGAAGGCCGGCCGTAACAACAACGGTCACATCACGATCCGCCATCGTGGCGGTGGTGCCAAGCACCACTACCGCATTGTCGACTTCGTGCGCAACAAGGACGGCATCCCGGCCAAGGTCGAACGCATCGAGTACGACCCGAACCGCACCGCCCACATCGCTCTGGTCTGCTACGCCGACGGCGAGCGCCGCTACATCATCGCCCCGCGCGGTCTGGAAGCTGGTGCAACCCTGATGTCGGGCGCCGAAGCCCCGATCCGCGCCGGCAACACCCTGCCGATCCGCAACATCCCCGTGGGTTCGACGATCCACTGCATCGAACTGCAACCCGGCAAGGGTGCGCAGATCGCTCGTTCGGCCGGTACCTCGGCCACGCTGCTGGCCCGTGAAGGCGTCTACGCCCAGGTCCGCATGCGTTCGGGCGAAGTCCGCCGCATTCACATCGAATGCCGCGCGACCATCGGTGAAGTGGCGAACGAAGAACACAGCCTGCGCCAGCTCGGCAAGGCCGGTGTGAAGCGTCACATGGGTATCCGCCCGACCGTTCGCGGCGTGGTGATGAACCCGGTCGACCACCCGCACGGTGGTGGCGAAGGCAAGACTGGCGAAGGCCGCCATCCTGTCGACCCGTGGGGCAATCTGACCAAGGGCTATCGCACCCGTAACAACAAGCGCACGCAGGTCTTCATCGTGTCGCGTCGCAAGAAGTAAGGGATAGCCAATGACTCGCTCTCTCAAAAAGGGTCCTTTCGTCGACCACCACCTGGTGGCCAAGGCCGACAAGGCCGTGACGAACAAGGACAAGAAGCCGATCAAGACCTGGTCGCGCCGCTCGATGGTTCTGCCCGAGTTCATCGGTCTGACCATCGCTGTGCACAACGGCAAGCAACACGTGCCCGTGTACATCACCGACCAGATGGTCGGCCACAAGCTCGGCGAATTTGCGCTCACGCGCACGTTCAAGGGGCACCCCGCGGACAAAAAAGTCCAGAAGAAGTAAGGAACGACCATGTCTGAAACACGTGCAGTCCTCCGCGGTGTCCGCCTGTCGGTCGACAAGGGCCGTCTGGTCGCGGACCTGATCCGCGGCAAGAAGGTCGATCAAGCGCTCAACGTTCTGCAATTCACGCAGAAGAAGGCCGCTGTGATCATCAAGAAGGTGCTCGAGTCGGCAATTGCCAACGCCGAGCACAACGACGGTGCCGACATCGACGAGCTGAAGGTCAAGACCATCTACGTCGAGCAAGGTGCAACGCTCAAGCGCTTCACGGCGCGCGCCAAGGGTCGCGGCAATCGCATCAGCAAGCCCACGTGCCATGTGTACGTGACGGTTGGCAACTAAGAAGGCCTGGAAGAAATATGGGACAGAAAATCCACCCAACCGGGTTCCGCCTTGCGGTTACCCGTAACTGGTCCAGCCGTTGGTACGCAAGCGACCGCGATTTCGCGGGCATGCTGGCCGAAGACATCAAGGTTCGCGAATACCTGAAGAAGAAGCTGAAGAACGCTTCGGTGTCGCGCGTCATGATCGAGCGTCCCGCCAAGAACGCACGCATCACGATCTACTCGGCTCGTCCGGGCGTCGTGATCGGCAAGAAGGGCGAAGACATCGAAAACCTCAAGCGCGAACTGGGCAAGCAGCTCGGCGTGCCGGTGGCAGTGAACATCGAAGAAGTGCGCAAGCCTGAAATCGATGCGCAGCTGATCGCCGACAGCATCACGCAGCAGCTCGAAAAGCGGATCATGTTCCGCCGTGCCATGAAGCGCGCCATGCAAAACGCCATGCGTCTGGGTGCCCTGGGCATCAAGATCATGTCGTCGGGCCGCCTCAACGGCATCGAAATCGCTCGTTGCGAGTGGTACCGCGAAGGTCGCGTGCCCCTCCACACGCTGCGCGCCGACATCGACTACGGCACCTCGGAAGCCAAGACCACGTACGGCGTCATTGGCGTCAAGGTCTGGGTCTACAAGGGCGACACGCTGGGTCGTAACGACCTGCCGGCCGTCGAAACGCCGCGTCCGGACGAAGAGCGCCGCCCGCGCGGTCCCCGCCGTGATGGTCGCCCTGGCGACCGTCCGGGTGGCGACCGTCGTGGTCCCGGCCCCCGTGCCGGTGCCCGTGGTCCGATCGGTGGTAACACCGCTCCGGCCGATGGCAGCGACAAGCCCGCAGAAGCAACCGGCGGTGCCGGTGCAGACTCGAAACCCGCCGTTAAGCGCGTCCGCAAAGCCGCGCCCGCTGCAGCAGCGGACGGTGCCAAGACCGAGTAATCGGTCGCTCCCGGGCACGCAAGTGCCTGGGGCCCTCACGGAGTAACAAAACATGCTGCAACCTGCACGAAGAAAGTTCCGCAAGGAACAAAAGGGCCGCAACACCGGCATCGCAACCACGGGTAACTCGGTTGCGTTCGGTGATTTCGGTCTCAAATGCACCGACCGCGGCCGCCTCACGGCGCGCCAGATCGAAGCCGCTCGTCGCGCGATTTCGCGTCACGTGAAGCGCGGTGGCCGTATCTGGATCCGCGTGTTCCCGGACAAGCCAATCTCTACCAAGCCCGCTGAAGTGCGGATGGGTAACGGTAAGGGCAACCCCGAGTACTACGTCGCTGAAATTCAGCCTGGCAAGATCGTGTTCGAGATCGTCGGCGTGCCCGAAGAACTCGCCCGCGAAGCGTTCCGCCTGGCCGCCGCCAAGCTTCCGCTGCGTACGACGTTCGTCGCTCGCCAGCTCGGCGCCTGAGAGGAGAACACCCATGGCAACCCGTAAGAAGAAAGAAACCGCGGCTTCGGCCAAGGTGACGAAGGCTGCAACCCTGCGCACGAAGGACGTCGCAGGCTTGACCGCTGAAATCAAAGATCTGCAGAAGGCCCACTTCGGCCTGCGCATGCAGAAAGCCACGCAACAGCTGTCGAACACCACGACGCTGCGCGTGACGCGTCGCGACATCGCTCGCGCCAAGACCATTCTTGCTCAGAAAGAGCAAGAGACCCAAGCCGCCAAGTAAGGAGTGAACATGACGGAAGCTAAAAAATCCCTCAAGCGCACCTTGATCGGCAAGGTGGTCAGCGACAAGCGTGCCAAGACCGTGACCGTGCTGGTCGAGCGCCGTGTGAAGCACGAGCTCTACGGCAAGATCGTGGCCAAGACGAGCAAGTACCACGCCCATGACGAAAAGGGCGAGTACAAGCTGGGCGACACCATCGAGATCACGGAAAGCCGTCCGATCTCGAAGACCAAGAACTGGGTTGTGACCCGTCTGGTCGAGAAGGCCGCCCTGGTCTGATCAAGCACCCGGTCGCCCTCGAGGCAACCCATCCGAAAACGGCCCACAATGTGGGCCGTTTTTCTTTTTCAGGAGCAAATTACATGATCAAAGTCGGCGACACCCTTCCTTCGGCCACCCTGCAGGAATATTCCGAAGTCGAGGGCGAAGGCTGCAGCATCGGCCCGAACGCGGTCGACGTGACCAAGGCCACGGCTGGCAAGACCATCGCGTTGTTCGCACTGCCGGGCGCCTTCACGCCCACCTGCTCGGCCAAGCACGTGCCGGGCTACGTGCAGCACTTCGACGACTTCAAGGCCGCCGGCGTGGACGAGATCTGGTGCGTGAGCGTGAACGACGCCTTCGTGATGGGCGCCTGGGCGCGCGACCAGAAGACCGGCGCCAAGGTGCGCATGCTGGCCGACGGCAGCGCCGACTTCGCGAAGGCCACCGGCCTCACGCTCGACCTGACCGGCCGCGGCATGGGCCTGCGCAGCAACCGCTACTCGATGCTCGTGAAGGACGGCAAGGTCGCGACGCTGAACGTCGAGGGCCCGGGCAAGTTCGAAGTGAGCGACGCCGACACGCTTCTCGCACAAGCCCGCGGCTAATAAATCCTGATCCTTCGCGGGGGCCGCCGCGCATGGCCGCCCGAAGCGGCCGGCCCGCCCCCGGTAGGGGGAAGGCGCGCGCGACACGAAGTGCGCGCAGCCAGGGGCGAGCCTAGAGGTCTACCTTGAGGTAATGGGCCCCGGCGACGGGGTTGTGATAGTAGGGCGGCACCTCTGCGAAACCCAGGTCTTCGTAAAGGGCGCGCGCCGACTCCATGTCGTCGAGGGTGTCGAGCAGCACGCAGGCATAGCCTGCGCCGCGCGCGGCATCGAGGATGGCTTCGGCCAGCTGCCGGCCGAGCCCGAGCCCCCGGAACCCGGGGCGCACATACAGCCGTTTCATTTCCGCCGCGTTCGCGTAGTCCGTGTTGTCGATCGGGCGCAGCGCGCAGCAGCCGGCCACGTGGGCGAGCGTGCCGTCGGTGCGTTTCAGTGTGGGCGCGGCGCGGCCGGCATCCTCGTTCACATGGGCAGGATCGACCAGCGCGAGCAGCAAGGTACCGCGCGGCTCGGCGTACTCGCCGGGCAGGCCGGCCAGTTCGCCGTCGAAATCCTGGAACGCGAGGTCGATGGCCAGCGAGCTCGCGTAGTCGCGGAAGATCGCGCGCACGGCGTCGAACTCATGCGGTTCGTCGGGCGTGAGAAGCACCACGGCCGGCAGGTCCGACAGCGGCAGGGGGCGGGAGACGGAAAAGCCGCTCATACGCGCAACGACGCCACCCAGAACGCCACGCCCGCGCACAGCGCGAACAGCAGCAGCGCCAGCGTGCGCGATGCCGCATCGTCGCGGCTCGGTGGTACGCCATTGCCATTGCCATTCCCGTCGGAGGCCGCACCTGCGATCACCAGCTTGTCGCCCGACAGCATCGGCCCGACCAGCCGGTGCCGCTTCACCAGCACATAGAACAGCACCGCCAGCACATGCAGGCTCACGAGGCCGATCACGATCCATTTGCCCTGCGCCTTGTGCCAGCCGGTCGCCAGGCTCACCATGGCGCCTGACACAAAGCGGGTCAGCGGCCCGGAGGCGGAAATCTCGTCGTCGGCCATCAGGCCGGTGGCGACCTGCAGGATCAGCAGCGCCAGCACCGCGAACACCGACAGCGCGCCCAGCGGCGTGTGGCCGATCAGGTGGTCGGGGTGCGATTTGCCGCGCAGGTAGGCGATGACCGAGCCCGGGGCGTAGATGAAGGCCGCGAACCGCGACCAGCGTCCGCCCACGAAGCCCCAGACCAGGCGGAACAGCAGCAGCGCCAGCACGGTGTAGCCGAGGCGGAAATGCCATTCCATGATGCCGTTCAGGCCGGTCACGATCAGGCCGATCACGGCGAAGGCGAGCGCCCAGTGAAAGAGGCGGGTCGGCAGGTCCCAGACGCGTGTGCGGGCCACCGAGAGGGTGTCGGTCATCGAAAAAGGCGCCGGGGCGCGAGGCTGCGGAAGGCGCAGGTTAGCAAAGTCCGGCCCGATCGTTCCACCGGGTTGTTGCTATGCGCCCGACACAGGCAGCCCCTACACTGCCCACAGCACTGCGTTCGACGGTGCCAAACCCCACACAAGGAAGGTCCCCCGATGATCCGTTTTGCTTCGTTCGCCCTTGCAGCCGCCTGCGCTGCCATGTCCCTGCCGGCGGCGGCACAGTTCGCCAAGCCCGAAGACGCCATCAAGTACCGCCAGAGCGCGCTGTTCGTGATGGGCCAGCACTTCGGCCGCCTGGGCGCCATGGCCAACGGCCGCGTGCCCTACGATGCAGCCGCCGCTGCCGCCAACGCCGAGGTCGTGGCCGACATGGCCAAGCTGCCCTGGGCCGCCTTCGGCGCCGGCACCGAGGGCGGCAAGGCCAAGCCCGAGGTCTGGAAGGAAGCCGCGAAGTTCAAGGAGCACCAGGACAAGGCGATCGCCGAGACCGGCAAGCTGGTGGTTGCCGCCAAGGCCGGCAACATCGACGCCCTCAAGGCCCAGTTCGGCGCGACCGGCGCGAGCTGCAAGGCCTGCCACGACAGCTTCCGCAACCAGTAAGCCGCAGGCTTTCGCAATGAAAAAGGCGCTCTGCAAGGAGCGCCTTTTTCATTCCAGGGACACCGCGGAACCGGCTTTGCCGGGCCGCCGGTATCGCCCCCGGCAGGGGTGGGCGAAGCGACACGAAGTGCGCGCAGCCTGGGGGCGAGTCAAGCTTCCGCCAGCAGCTTTTCGATCAGCTTGTGCAGCTCGGCAAAGTCGGGCTCGCCCACGTAGCGCTTCACGATCTCGCCTTTCTTGTTGACGATGAAGGTGGTGGGCGTGAGCTTCACGTCGCCCCAGGCCTGCGCCACGCTGCCGGTGTTGTCGATCGCCACCTTGAACGGCAGCTTGCGCGTTTCGGCAAAGTTGACGACATAGCTCGGCGGGTCGTAGCTCATGGCGATCGCCAGCGTGTCGTAGCCCTTGGCCTTGTACTTGTCGTAGGTCGAGATCACCTTGGGCATCTCGGCCACGCAGGTCACGCAGCTCGTGGCCCAGAAGTTGACCAGCGTGACCTTGCCCTTCAGGTCGGCCGTGCTCTTGGTGGTGCCGTCGAGCAGCACGAAGGTCGAGGCCGGGGCGGCCGTGCTGCCCGAACCGAGGTACACGCCCACGCCGGCGGCCAGGGCGATCACGACGGCGGCGGCAGCGAGGTATTTTTTCATGGGCACCTGAAGGAGAGAGGCGCGGCGATTTTAGTTCCGCGTGCCGGATCGCGTCGGCACACGGCCTTCATCCTCCCGAAGGCCGTCCGATAATCGTTCTCCGATGCCATCGCTTCCTTCCCCCTCCTGGCCTGTGCTCGCCCTGGCCGCCGCACTGGGCGCTTGCAGCCCCACCTTCAACTGGCGCGAGGTGCCGATCGCCGACGCCGGCCTGGTCGCGCTGCTGCCCTGCAAGGCCGACCGCGCCCAGCGCGCGCTGCCGCTCGGCGCCGAGTCGGTGCAGGTCGACATGACCGGCTGCGAAGCCGGCGGCGCGACCTTCGCCGTGGCCCATGCCGCCGCCGCCAGCCCGGCGCAGGCCGAGGCCTGGCTCACGGCCTGGCGCACGGCCACGCACGGCCAGCTGGGCGTGGCGCAGGTGATCCAGGGACCGGCCACCTTGCCGCGCGCCACGGCCGTTCCCGCACCGTGGCGGCTCGACGGGCAATCGGCGCAGCAGGGCGTGGCGCCGGTCGAGGTGCTCTGGTTCGCGCAGTCGCAGAAAGACGGCAGCGTGTCGCTCTACCAGGCCACCGTGCTGGGCCGTCCGTCCTCGCCCGAAGCGGCCAAGACCTTCTTCGAGGGCCTGCGCCTGCCCTGAGTTCGGGCCGCGAGGCGCAGCTATCGTTTTTGTAGCTGTTGCCGCGGCGCCAATGGCCGCCTTCCCCGCCTGGCGCGTTGTGTCCTCCATGTCTCTACTTCCTTTGGGCGCCCCCGCATAATCGACGCGTCGTCCTTTGAGCCGCATGAACAGCATCCTCATCATTGCCCACTCCCCGTTCGCACAGGCGCTGCGGCAGTGCGCGCTGCATGTGTTCCCCGACTGCGAACAGGCGGTCGTGGCGCTCGACGTGCTGCCCAACGTGTCCCCCGAAGAAACGCTGGCCGCCGCGCGCATCACGCTCGCGCAGCAATTGCATGCGCCGCGCTCGCAGGTGCTGGTGCTGGCCGACGTGTTCGGCGCCACGCCCTGCAACGTCGCGCAGAAGCTGGTGGACGGCGTGCGCTCGCGGCTCGTGGCCGGTGTCAACCTGCCGATGCTGCTGCGCGCCGTCACCTACCGCCACGAACCGCTCGACACGCTGGTGCAGCGCGCCCTCGCGGGCGGCACCGCCGGCGTCATGCAGGTGGCGGTGGCGGCTCCCCAGAACCAGGCGAAAAGAAAGCACAGTGATCAAGAAATCCGTGACCATCAGCAATAAGCTGGGCCTGCACGCACGCGCGTCGGCCAAGCTGACCAAGCTCGCGGGCAGCTACCCCTGCGAGGTGTGGCTGTCGCGCGGCGACCGCCGCATCAATGCCAAGAGCATCATGGGCGTCATGATGCTGGCCGCCGGCCTCGGCGTGACCGTCGAGCTCGAAACCAACGGCCCGCAGGAAGAAGAAGCCATGAACGCCATCGTCCACCTCATGGACGACAAGTTCGGCGAAGGCGAATGAATGTGGCCCCGACGCTCCGCACTGCGTGTCGTCGCTGCCCCCCGAGGGGGCTCGGCCGCCTTGGGGCGGCCCGGCGGCGGCCGATGACCTTCGGTCCACGCACATGACCTTCGCAGTCCACGGCCTCCCCGTCGCCCGTGGCATTGCCATCGGCCGCGCGGTGCTGGTGGTGTCCAGCCGCATCGACGTGGCGCACTACTTCATCAAGCCCGAAGAGATCGAAAGCGAGATCGACCGTGTGCGCACCGCGCGCAACGCGGTGGCCGACGAGCTCACCAAGCTGCAGGCCAGCGTGGCGCAGATGGGCCCGAACGACGCGCCGCACGAACTCGCGGCGTTGCTCGAGGTGCACCAGATGCTGCTGCAGGACGACGTGCTCAGCGGCGGCGTGAAGCACTGGATCAGCGAGCGGCTCTACAACGCCGAATGGGCGCTGACCACGCAGCTCGAGGTCATCGCGCGCCAGTTCGACGAAATGGAGGACCCGTACCTGCGCGAGCGCAAGGCCGACCTCGAACAGGTGGTCGAGCGCATGCTGCATCGCATGAAGGGCACGGCCGCCGTGCTCGCGCCGAGCCCGCCGCGGCGCAAGCGCGCTGCGGCCCATCACGACCACGACGACGAAGACGACGACCCCACCGCGGGCGACGGCTTCGACGTGCCGCTGGTGCTCATCGCGCACGACCTCTCGCCGGCCGACATGCTGCAGTTCAAGAAGAGCGTGTTCGCGGGCTTCGTGACCGACGTGGGCGGGCGCACCTCGCACACCGCCATCGTGGCGCGCAGCATGGACATTCCGGCCATCGTCGGTGCGCGCTCCGCGAGCCAGCTGGTGCGCCAGGACGACTGGGTGATCATCGACGGCGAAGCCGGCGTGATGATCGTCGACCCGTCGCCGATCATCCTGGCCGAGTACGGCTTCAAGCAGCGCCAGGGCGACCTCGAGCGCGGCCGGCTCGCGCGGCTGCGCCACAAGCCCGCCGTCACGCTCGACGGCCAGCGCGTCGACCTGCTCGCCAACATCGAGATGCCCGAAGACACGGCCGGCGCCGTCAAGGCCGGTGCCGTGGGCGTGGGCCTGTTCCGCTCCGAATTCCTCTTCATGGGCCGTGAGAACTCGGCGCGCCAGACGCGCCTGCCCGACGAAGAAGAGCAGTACCAGGCCTACAAGCGCGCGGTCGAGGGCATGCAGGGCATGCCCGTCACCATCCGCACCATCGACGTGGGCGCCGACAAGCCGCTCGACGGCAAGTCGGCCAGCAAGCAGGAGCACCTGAACCCCGCGCTTGGGCTGCGCGCCATCCGCTGGAGCCTGGCCGATCCGGCGATGTTCCTCACGCAGCTGCGCGCCATCCTGCGCGCGGCGGCGCACGGCGAGATCCACCTGCTCATTCCGATGCTCGCGCATGCCAGCGAGATCCGTCAGACGCTGTCGCTCATCGACTTCGCGCGGGCCGAACTCGACAACCGCGGCGTGGTGTACGGCCCGGTCAAGCTCGGCGCGATGATCGAGATCCCGGCCGCCGCGCTCACGCTCAAGACCTTCCTGAAGCACTTCGACTTCCTGTCGATCGGCACCAACGACCTGATCCAGTACACGCTGGCCATCGACCGCGCCGACGAGGCCGTCGCCCACCTCTACGACCCCGCGCACCCCGCGGTGCTCAAGCTCGTGGCAGACACCATCGCCGAGTGCCGCCGCCAGGGCAAGGGCGTGTCGGTGTGCGGCGAGATGGCGGGCGACGTCGCCTTCACGCGCCTGCTGCTGGGCCTGGGCCTGCGCAGCTTCTCGATGCACCCGTCGCGCATCCTCGCCGTGAAGCAGGAAGTGCTGCGTGCCGACACGGGCAAGCTCGAGCCCTGGGCGCGGGGCGTGCTCGACGCGGACGATCCTGCGGCTGCACTCGCGGGCTGAGTCCGCAACCCCGCCCTTCGCGGCGGGACGCAAGTACCAGGAACACCACGGAACCGGCTTTGCCGGGCCGTCGGTGTTGCCCCCGGTAGGGGGTTGGCGAAGCGACACGAAGTGCGCGCAGCCTGGGGGCGAGCCAGGTCTGGTGAAACAAACCGAAATACGGCGATACGGGCGTGAAAGGACTCCCCGCACCTTGACGCGCACCATCAGGTCTCCTCTTCCAACCCCCTGAAAGAAAGGCCTGCATCATGATCGTCAAGCCGTCTCTGCCCCTCGCCCAGCTCATCGCTGTCGGTTCCTTCGCCATGCTCGCCGCTGCCGGCGCCAAGGCCGAAACCTACCAAGGCGTCCACGCCCCCGTGTCGGCCATGAGCCGCGCCGACGTCGCCGCCGAAGCCGTGCGCACGGCCGCCGCCCCCGATCAGAACGTCGTGCGGGGTTCGCGCGGTCCCGAGACCATGGCCGTGTCGACCGACCGTGCCCGCGTCGTCGCCGAAGCCGTGCGCACCGCCGCGGCACCCGACCAGAACGTGACCTCCGGCTCGCGCGTGAACAGCAAGGTCATCTCGACGATGCAGAACCCCGTCGACGCGCGTGCCGCTGCCGCGCGCGACAGCGGCAACCGCCTCTGAGAAGGTGTGAACGAACCCGCCATGTCCGCTCATCCCGCCCAGACACGCCCCCTCTGCGTTGCAAATGCTCGCCATAGCCCGAGCTATGGCTGCGCTTTGCGCCTTGAGGGGCCGCGCCTGGGCGGGCTGCTCGGCCACGCCGGATTCATTCGCACCTTCTGAGCCACTGCGGCGCATGCGTCGCCGCCGTCGCCTCGTCCATCACTGAAGCCGCCCCGCGCAGGGGCGCATGAAGGAGCACCCTTATGAAGCACTGGATCAAACGAACCCTGTTCGGATTCGCGGGCCTGGCCGTCGTGGCCGGCAGCATCGCCGGCTGTGCCGGCCACCGCCACGGCTGGGGCGGCGACAGCGCCGAGTTCCGCGCCAAGATGGTCGAACGTGTCGGCAGCAAGCTCGAGCTCGACGCCGCACAGAAACAGAAGCTCACCGTGCTCGCCGAGAAGCTGCAGGCGCAGCGCCAGGCCATGCGCGGTGCGGGCGGCTCGGGCGATCCGCGCTCGCAGTTCAAGGCACTGTTCGCGGGCAACACGCTCGACCAGACAGGCGCCGCACGTCTCATCGAAGAGAAGACCGCCGTGGTGCGCACCGGCAGCCCCGAGGTCATCGCCGCCGCGGCTGATTTCTTCGATCACCTGAATCCCGCCCAGCAACAGAAGGTGCGCGACTTCATGGACCGCGGCGGCCGCCGTTGGGCTCGCCATGGCTGACGTGGGCTCGCCTCCCGGCTTCGCGCGCTTCGTGTCGCTGCGACGACCCGCTCTGCGGGAGCCGCAGCACCACGCTGCCGCGGTGGTGTCGCGCGAACCTGCAGCGCCGGCTGTGGACGGTGTGCGCACCGTGCTGCGCTTCGAAGGCGCGGTGGTGCTCGCGGTCGCATTGGTCGGCTATGCCCAGTTCGGCATGGGCTGGGGCGTGTTCGCGCTCTGGCTGCTCGCGCCCGACCTCTCGCTGCTCGGTTACCTCGCCGGCCCGCGCGTCGGCGCCGCGCTGTACAACGCGGCGCATGCGCTGATCGGGCCGGTGCTGCTGCTGGCCTTCGGCGTGTTCGCGGCGCAGCCGTGGGCAGTGGCCGGTGGCCTGATCTGGCTGGCCCGCGTCGGGCTCGACCATGCGCTGGGCTTCGGCCTCAAGTACGCGACCGGTTTTGCGTCCACCCACCTCGGCCGCATCGGCCGCGCCGATCCATGGTGATCGCGACCGTGTGGCTTTTTCAGACGGCGGGCACGCCCCGGGCGGTGCCATGCCGTCTGGACTGATTGCCAGCTTCGCCATCCGCGCTCTCTTTGCCAGGAGGCACAATCCCGCCATGCCGCGCATCCTGCTGATCGACGACGACGAACACCTCGCCGCGCCGCTGACCACCTACTTCGCACGCTTCGGCTGCACGCTCGACAGCGCCAAGCGACCGAGCGAAGGCATCGCCAAGCTGCGCGCCGGGCACTACGACGCGGCCATCCTCGACGTCATGCTGCCCGAGATGGACGGCTTCGAACTGTGCCGCGAGATCCGCAAGGAAAGCGACATCCCCATCGTGATGCTCACCGCGCGCGGCGAGGTGATGGACCGCGTGGTCGGCCTCGAACTCGGCGCCGACGACTACGTGCCCAAGCCCTTCGAGCCGCGCGAACTCGTGGCGCGCGTGCAGACCATCCTGCGCCGCCAGCGCAGCGCGCCGGCCGCCACCGCTTCCAGCGCACAGCTGCGCGTGTTCGACGGCCTCTCGATCGACCTCGACCGGCGCCAGGTCACGCGCCACGGCGAGCGCGTCGAGCTCACCGGCACCGAGTTCGACCTGCTCGCACTGCTGGCCGGCGAGCCCGGCAAGGTGTTCAGTCGCGACGACATCCTCAACCGCCTGCGCGGCCACGAGGCCGAGCTCTTCACGCGCGCGGTCGACATCGTGGTGAGCCGGCTGCGCAAGAAGCTCGAGCCGCTCGATTGCATCAAGACGCTGCGCAACGCCGGCTATGCGCTGGCCGTGGCACCGGGCGAGCCCGCTTCATGAGATTTTCCCGAGGGCGCGAAGGCGCCGCGCCCGCCGACGGCGAGGGCCGTTGTCCCGGCGCGGAACGGCGCCGGCACTGGCACGCGCGCATGCATGCACAGATGCAGCAGCGCTGGCGCAGCTCGGTGCGCGTGCGGATCGTGATGATGTTCGTCGTGCTCGCGCTCGTGATGGCCGCGGTGTTCGTGGGCGGCATGAAGCGCTCGTTCTCCAGCACCTGGGCCGAGGCCGCGCAGCCGATGCTCATGGACTACGCCGACCGCCTCGTCGCCGAACTCGGCACGCCGCCCGACACGGCGCGCGCGCAGGCGCTGGTCGACCGGCTGCCGATCACCATCCGCATCACCGGCCCGGCCGTGAACTGGGCGTCGAACCCCGGCGACGACATGCACGCGCGCGGCGGCTGGTTCCACGACCGCGACCGCGAGGAGTCGATGTTCTCCACCGAGCGCTGGTTCGTGCGCCCCACTGCCGACGGGCACAAAGTGATCTTCGGCTGGGCGCCCCGGCTGTGGCAGTTCGCGCCGCGCGCGGCCGGCTGGACCACCCTCGGCGTGCTGCTGCTGCTCGTGGTGGTGGCCTACGGGCTCGTGAGCCGGCTGCTGCGCCCGCTGATCGACATCCGCGAGGGCGCACAGCGCTTCGGCCGCGGCGAGTTCACGCAGCCCATCCCGATCCGCCGCAACGACGACCTGGGCGACCTCGCGAAGCGCGTCAACACCATGGCCAGCGACATCCAGGCCATGCTCGACGCCAAGCGCGGGCTGCTGCTGGCGCTGAGCCACGAGCTGCGCTCGCCGCTCACGCGCGCCCGCCTCAACGCCGAGCTGCTGCCCGCCACGCCCGAAGGCGAGGCAGAGCGCGAGGCGCTGCTGCGCGACCTCAACGAGATGCGCGACCTGATCAGCGACCTGCTCGAAAGCGAACGCCTGGCGAGCCCGCATGCCGCGTTGCAGCGCGAGCCCGTCGACCTCGCGGCGCTGGTGCGCGAGATCGTCGCCGAGATGCCCGGCGCGCAGGCCGTGCAACTCGACCTCGCGGCCGGCCTGACGCCCCAGGCCATCGACCGCATGCGCGTGCGCCTGATGGTGCGCAACCTGCTGGACAACGCGCTGCGCTACAGCGCCGGCGCACCGCAGCCGCCGACCGTGACCTTGCGTGCGTCCGCAGACGGCGGCGCCGAGCTGGAGGTGCGCGACTTCGGTCCCGGTGTGGACGAGGCGCAGCTCGAACGCCTGACCGAGCCCTTCTATCGCACCGACGGCGCGCGGGCGCGCGCCACGGGCGGTGTCGGCCTCGGCATGTACCTGTGCCGGCTCATCGCCGAAGCCCACGGCGGCCGGCTCACGGTGCGCAACGCGCACCCCGGACTGCAGATCAGCGTGCGCTTCGGCTGAGGCGCGTGGCCGTCGAAGGGCAGGGCGGGCTGTCGCCTGCGCTACGCGCGGGGCCTTGACCCGCGACTACGATGCGCCTGCATCGCCGACGCCCGGCACATCCACGTCAAGGAGACAGACACCATGAGCAGCCCCCTCACCAACCACCAGGTCCGTCTTGCCAAGCGCCCCGAGGGAACCGCCACGCGCGAGCACTGGCGCTTCAGCACCGAGCCCGTGGCCCAGCCCGACGAAGGCGGCGTGCTGGTCAAGACGCTGTCGCTGTCGCTCGACCCCGCCATGCGCGGCTGGCTCAACGACGCCAAGAGCTACATCCCGCCCGTGGCCATCGACGAGGTGATGCGCGCCGGCGGCATCGGCCGCGTGATCGCGTCGAAGAACCCGCAGTTCGCTGTCGGCGACACCGTGTACGGCACGCTCGGCGTGCAGGAATACATGCTCGTGCCGCAAGACCAGGTCAAGCGCAACGGCCTCGTGAAGATCGACCTGCGCGTGGGCACCATCACCCAGTGGCTCAACGTGCTGGGCATGCCCGGCATGACCGGCTACTTCGGCCTGATGGACGTGGGCATGCCCCAGGCAGGCGAAACCGTCGTCGTCTCGGGCGCGGCCGGTGCCGTGGGCCAGACCGTGGGCCAGCTGGCCAAGATCAAGGGCTGCCGCGTGGTCGGCATTGCCGGCGGCGCCGCCAAGTGCGACTGGGTGGTGAAGGAGCTGGGCTTCGATGCCTGCATCGACTACAAGGCCGGCGCGGGCGCCGTGCGCGAAGGCCTCAAGGCCCACTGCCCGAAGGGCGTGGACATCTACTTCGACAACGTCGGCGGCGACATCCTGGACGCGGTGCTGGCGCGTCTGGCACGCAAGGCCCGCGTGATCATCTGCGGCGCCATCAGCCAGTACAACAACGCCAACAGCATGCCGGCCGCCGGCCCGAAGAACTACCTGAGCCTGCTCGTGAACCGCGCGCGCATGGAAGGCATCGTGGTGTTCGACTACGCCGACCGTTACCCGATTGCCATCGCCGAGATGGCTGGCTACCTGAAGGACGGGCGCATGAAGAGCAAGGAAGACATCGTGAAGGGGCTCGACACCTTCCCCGAGTCGCTGAACAAGCTGTTCGCGGGCGAGAACTTCGGCAAGCTCGTACTTCAGGTCGCCGAAGACTGACGCAGGGGGTGCTGAAGCGCCCCGAATCTCAATCGTCGATGGGCCGCATCGGAATGTCGCCCATCGCATCGTCCTCGCGCAGGCCGCGCGCGGCCTTCAGCAGTTCGATCGAGAGGCCGTCGCCGCGGCCGGCGAAGCCCTTGGCGATGCCTTCGAGCACCGTCGACAGGCTGGCTTCGCCGTCGGCGCGGGCGTCCATGCTGATGTTCAGGACGCGCGCCGCCATCTGCCGGTAGGTGACGGCGCCGGCGCCCTCCAGCGCGGCCACCAGGTCGAGGTACAGCGCCAGGTTCATGTCGAACACCAGCTTGGGCGTGATCTCGAAATCCTCGGTCTTGTTGTTCTTCTGATCCATGGGGGTGACTCCTTTTTCCTGAGCCTCCACTCTAGCCACAAAAAACGACAAGCTCTGTCGGGCATCGCCCTGATTTGTCTCATTTCGCACGCGTGCCCATCACCGCGGCCGAGATGATGAGCGCCGCCGCCAGCGCGATGCTGGCCGTGAGCGCGCGGCCGGTCACGGCCAGCAGCAGCGCGGTGGAGGCCAGCGGCGTGAGGTAGCTGAGGATGCCGATCTGCCGCGCGTCGCCGCGCTTGAGCGCCATGTCCCACACGAAGAACGCCGCGCCCAAGGGGCCCAGGCCACACAGCGCGACGAGCACCCCGTCTTTCGCCGACAGCGCGACGGCGGGCTCCAGCAGCGCATGGCAGGCCAGCGAGAGCGCGCCCGACACCAGCCCGAACAGGCCGATGGCCGAGGTGGGGAAGGGCGTGACGCGCTTCGTCCACAGCGAGTAGCTGGCCCAGATGAAGGCCGAGCCGGCCGCGGGCAGGAAGCCCCAGTAGGTGGCGGGTGCGCCGGGCAGTGCGGCACCGCCGCTGCGCGCACCGAGGATCGCGATGGCCGCGCCCGCGAAGCCCAGCAGCGCCGCCACCACGTGCAGCGGGCGCAGCGACACGCCCGGCAGCAGCACGGGCGCGAGCACCACCATGAGCAGCGGCCAGAGGTAGTTGACGAGGTTGGCCTCGACCGGCGGCGCGTGCCGCAGCGCGATGAACAGCAGGAAGTGAAAACCGAAGAGCCCGTACACCCCGAGCGCCAGCGTGCGCGGCGGCACGCGCCAGGCGCGGCGGTCGCGCAGCACCAGCGGCCAGCTCGGCACGCTGCCGATGATCAGCGCCAGCCCGGTCAGCAAGAACGGCGGCAGGTGCGACAGCGAGGTACCGAAGGCGGCGAGCGTGGCCCACAGCGCGATGGCGAGCAGGGCGTAGAAGGTGGCGGACATGGAGGTCGAGGCTACGCGAGGCAGTCGTCGCGCGATGGCGGTGCATCGTCGCGCAACGACGGTCTTGCTCCTTCCCCCGCTGGGGAAGGTGGGGATGGGGGCAGGCCTTCGATGAGGCGCCGCGCTTTTGGGAGGCCGTCGTGCCCCACCCCGGCCCTCCCCAGCGGGGAGGGAGACATACAAATACAAAGTCAGCGCCGCAGTGCGGCCGTGAGCGCCGACGGCGACCGGTAGCCTGTGCGGCGCGCTGTCTCGGCCACGCTCAGGCCTTCGAGCCGCAATTCGCGCGCATGGGCCAGCCGCAGCGTGCGCAGCCAGAGCATCACGCTCTGACCCTGCTCCGCGCGGCAGCGCTGCGCGAACTGGCTGGGGCTCAGGCAGGCGACCTCGGCCAGGTCGGCGACGCCCAGCGGGCGGTGCCAGTTCGCCTGCGCCCAGGCCGCGAGGGCCGGCCAGTCGATGCGTCTGCGGCGCGTGTCCGCCGCGGCCGGCGAAACGCCCCAGGCTTCGAGCAGCAGGGCCGGGCCGTGGTGCAGGGCGAGGGCCGCGTGCTGCGGCTGCTGCAGGCAGTGCGCGAGGTAGCGGGCCAGCGCATGCAGCCGGGGCGCATCGGCCGGCGGCTGTTCGACGCAGCGCGCCCACGGCGCGTGCGGGGTGTCGAGCACCAGGCAGACGCTGCCGCCGCGCCGGGCCTCGAAGTCGTGGCGGTCGCCGGGCGCGACCACGTGGGCCTGGCCCGTGCCGATGCCCGATCCGCGGCCTTCGACTTCGATCTCGAGCACGCCATCGAGCCCGAGCAGCACCTGGAAGTGGTCGTGCGCGTGGCTGCCGCGAGACTGGGTGTAGTCGCGCAGCGAGAGGACGGGGGCGGAGGTGTTCATGACGCGGAACCGATTGTCCGCGCCGCCCCGCCGCCTGTCATCACCCCAGCCGCAGCAGCAACGCCGAGGCCGCGCACACCACCAAGAAGGGAATGCTGATGCGGTGGAATTCGCGCAGCCCGTGCGGCAGCTTGGCCAGCCGCAGCGCAATGAGGTTGGCCAGCGAGCCCAGCACGCAGCCGAAGCCGCCCACGCTCACGCCGGCCGCCAACGCGGGCAGGTCGTGCACGTAGCGGTCGAGCAAAATCGCCGCGGGCACGTTGCTGATGACCTGCGAGGCGGCAATGGCCGCAAGGTAGGCGCGCCAGCCTTCGCCGATCGGCCAGTGGCCCAGCAGCGCGGCCACGGCGGGCAGCTCGGCGGCCTGGCGCAGGTCGACGAACATCAGCGCGATGATGGCCAGCAAGGCCCAGTCGATGCCGCGCAGCACGCGCGGGTAGGTGAGCAGCAGCACGCCGAACACCACGCCCAGGCCGGGCAGCAGCCAGTGGCGGTCGAGCGCGACCACGAAGCCGACGAACAGCACGCCGGCCAGCGCCAGCAGGCGCGGTTGCACGGGCGCGGCCTCGGGCTCTTCGCGCAGCGCGATCGGCGTGCGCGGCACCAGCCACCACACGGCCACGAACAGCCAGAACAACATGATCGCCACGGTCGGGCCCATCATGGCCATGAAGCCGAAGAAGCTCTCGCCCGAGCGGTGCCACAGGTACAGGTTCTGCGGGTTGCCGATGGGCGTGAGCGCCGAGCCCGCGTTGACGGCCAGCGCCTGCAGCACCACCAGCCGCGCCAGCGGCAGGTGCGCCTGCACGGCCAGCACGCGCGTGAGCGGCACCAGCAGGAACAGGCTCACGTCGTTGGTGACCAGCGCCGACAGCAGCGCGGCCGTGGCCGTGAGTGCCATGGCCAGGCCGCGCTCGCTGTGCGTGTGCGCCAGCAGGCGCCGCGCGGCGGCCTGCAGCATGCCGCTCTTCTCGACGCCCTGCGTGATGGCCAGCAGGCCCGCGAGCGCGCCCACGGTCTGCCAGTCGACCAGCTGCAGCCAGTCCATCGGCGCGCGCGGGCGCACGAAGGCGAACACGACCGCGACGGCCACGAGCACCCACAGCAGGCCGTTGCCGCCGCCTTGTTCCGGCGGCGCGGTGTGGGTGCTCGCGGCGCTCACTCAGGCACTCAGGTCGCGCAGCTCGCGCTTGAGCACCTTGCCGATCGCGCTGCGCGGCAGCTCGTCGATGAAGCGCAGGCGCGCCAGCCGCTGCGTCTTGCCGACCTGCGCGTTGGCCCACTGCAGCAGCGCGTCTTCGGTGGTGGTGTCGCCTTCCCGGCGCACCACGAAGGCCACGGGCGTCTCGCCCCACTGCTCGGACGGCACGCCGACCACCGCCACGTCGGCCACAGCCGCATGGCCGCGCAGCACGCCTTCGAGGTCGCTCGGGTAGATGTTGAAACCGCCGCTGATGATCATGTCCTTCTTGCGGTCGAACAGCGTGAGGAAGCCGTCGGCGTCGAAGCGGCCCACGTCGCCGGTGCGGATGAAGCGCTTGCCGGTGGCGTCGAACCATTCGGCCTCGCGCGTCTTCCCGGGCTGGCGGTGGTAGCCGGTCATCATGCCGGCCGAATGGCCCACGACCTCGCCGGCCACGTCGGTGTCGCCGCGCGGCAGCTCGTGGCCTTCTTCGTCGATCAGGCGGATGTCGCTGCCCGGCGCGGGCTGGCCCACGGTGTGCAGCTTGGTCGGGTTCAGGTGCGCCTCGAGGATGCAGGTGCCGCCGCCTTCGGTCATGCCGTAGAACTCGACCAGCCCGCCGGGCCAGCGCTTGAGCACGTCGGCCTTGAGCGCCGCGTTGAAGGGCGCGCTGGTGCTGAACTTGTGGCGGAAGCTCGAGAGGTCGTGCGCGTTGAAGCGCGGGTGCGCCATCAGACGCTGGTACTGCACCGGCACGAGCATGGTGTGCGTCACGCGGTGTTTTTCGGCCAGCTGCAGGTAGCCCAGCGCGTCGAACTTGGGCATCAGCACCACGCAGCCGCCGAAGGCGATCGTGGGGAAGAACACCACCAGCGTGGTGTTGGAGTACAGCGGCGTCGACAGCAGCGTGACCGTCTCGGGGCCGTACTCGTACTTGGCGCCGCGCTGGATGTGCGACCAGCGCATGCCGTGGCCCTGCACGATGCCCTTGGGCTCGCCGGTGGTGCCCGACGAATAGATGATGTTGAAGGCCCAGCCGGGCTGCACGTCGACGGGCTCCGGCTTCGCGTCGGGCGCCGCGAGCCAGTCGTCGAGGGCGCGGCCGACATTGGCGCCGTCGAGCGCGATGTGCGGCAGGCCCGTGGCCTGCGCGGCGCCCACCACCTCGGCGGCCGAGGCGTCGGTGAACAGCAGGCGCGCGTCGGCGTCGGAGATCATGCGCGCCAGGCTGGCAGGCGCCGAGCCGGGGGCCAGCGGGGCCACCGCGACGCCCGCGCGCAGCGCGCCGAGAAACACGGCGGCGTAAGGCACCGACGAGGCGGCGCAGACCGCGATGGCATCGCCGGCGCGCAGGCCGTCGCGCTGCAGGGCGGCGGCGATGCGGTCCATGAGCGCGTCGAGCGCGCGGTAGTCGAGCGTCTGTTGGGCATCGGCCAGCGCGGGGCGATCGGGCGTGTGCTGGGCGTGGAGGCGGACCAGGTCGGCAAGGGTGCCGAAATCGCGCGCGGCGGCGTCCTGGAGGGCGGGGTGCAAGTTCAAGGTCGATCCTTCGTCTGGGGCCAGACGGCAGGATAGCGAAGAAGCCTGCCGCGGGGTGTGCCGCCCGTGACGAGACCCCTGGAGATCAATCCGCCGTGTCGTCGCCCTGCTGCGCCACGTCGAACAGCGCGCGGATCAGCGGCCGGTCCTTGCGCACCGCCAGGCAGCACAGCGAGTAGCTGATCGACAGTTCGTCGTCGTCGATTTCCACCACCTTCAGGCCGGGCAGCGGAATGCATTCGATCTGCGTCACGAAGCCCACGCCCATGCCGTTGGCCACGGCGTGCAGGATGGCCTCGCGGCTGTTGATCTCCATCACGCAGTTCATCTGCACGCCCTGCTGCGCGCAGGCGCGCTCGACGCGGTGGCGCGTCTTGGAGCCGGGCTCGCGCAGGATCACGGGCTCGCCCGCGATGTCGCGCGTGGCGATGGTGCGCTTCTTCGCCCACGGGTGCTTCGCCGGCACCACGGCCACGATGCGCTCCACGCGGTACGGCACCTGGTGCAGGCCCTCGATCTCGGGCGGTTCGACGAGGATGCCGACGTCGATGTCGAAGTCCTGCAGCCCGCTGAGCGTCGAGGCCTCGGAGCCGATCGACACCGTCAGGTCGAGCCCGGCGTGGCTGCGCTTGAAGCTGCGCGCCAACTCCAGCGCAATGGGCGGCGACACCGCGCCCACGCGCACCAGCCCCGTGCGCAGCTTGTGGGCGCGCTGCAGGAACTGCATCGCTTCTTCTTCCTGCCCGAACAGGCCCTGCGTGATCGCATACAGCTGCTCGCCCGCGGCCGTGAGCCGCACGGCGCGCCCGCTGCGCAAGAACAGCTCGACGTTGAAGCGCTCCTCGAGCGCCTTGACCTGGTCGGTCACGGTGGGCTGGCCGATGTGCAGGTAGCGCGCGGCCGTGGTGAAACCGCCGGTCTTGGCGACGGCGTGGAAGCAGCGGATCCACTTGTAGTACTGGTGAAACATGGGGCGATCGTGAGGGGCGTCGGTGCCGGGGGCGTGCGCCGAGCCTCTCTCAGATTCAGCGCCCGCGCCTATGCAGGCTTACCCCAAGGCATCCATCGGTTTTGGACCGGTTGCACGCGCGAAATGCGATTGGACGCCCTGTCGCGCCGCTTCGACACTGCGGCCAAGACAGAAACCGGAGACAAAAAACATGCCCCACGCTTACCGCAACCCCGTGTCCATTCATTCCGGGCGAGGCAGCCTCGCACGGCTGCCCTCGCTCCTGGCGGGCCGCCGCGTCGCGCTCGTCACCTTCCCCGAAGCCCGCGGGCTCGGCCTGGTCGACCGCCTGCAGACGCTCCTGGGCGACGCGCTCGTCACCGTCATCGACGACGTGCGCCCCAACCCCGACGTCGCCCACCTGCGCGACCTGTACAACCGCTTCTGGCAATCGGACGCGCCCTGCGACGCCATCGTGGCGGTCGGCGGCGGCAGCGCCATCGACACGGCCAAGGCCCTGATGGTGGGCACGGCCAACGGGCAGTTCGACGAGCTCGTCGCGCTGCTGGCCACAGGCAAGCCCTTCGTGCCCGCCAGCGTCAAGCCGCTGATCGCCGTGCCGACCACCGCCGGCACCGGCAGCGAGGTCACGCCCTGGGCCACCATCTGGGACGCCGGCAACCAGAAGAAGTATTCGCTGCACCTGGAGGCCACCTGGCCCGAGGCCGCCATCGTCGACCCCGAGCTCATGCTCTCGGTGCCCGCGGGCACCACGGTGTCGACGGGGCTCGACGCGCTCTCGCACGCACTCGAAGCCATCTGGAACGTCAACGCCAACCCGGTCTCCGACACCTTCGCCGTCTCGGCCGTGCGCGACATCTTCGACTGCCTGCCGGCGCTGCTGAAAGACCTGGGCAACCTCGACCTGCGCGAGCGCATGGCGCTGGCCGCGCTGAAGGCCGGCATGGCGTTTTCCAACACCAAGACGGCGCTGGCGCATTCCATCTCTTACGAGATGACGCTGCGCCACGGCCTGGCCCACGGCATCGCGTGCTCGTTCACGCTGCCGCTCGTGCTGGAGAAAGCCTGGGCCCGCTCACCCGACCGCGACCAGACGCTGCAGCTGATCTTCGGCCCCGATCTGGCGACCGCCACGCAGCGCCTGCGGGCATTCCTGCAGGGGCTTGGCGTGAAGACCGAGTTTGCCGACTATGGCGTGGCGGACAGCGAAGCGGCGGCCATGATCGCGCGCGCCATGGACGGGGCGCGCGGCAAGAACTTCATCGGCGCGGCGGCGTTGGCCTGACAGGCAGGGACTGCGCAGCGAGAGAAGACAGAGTCAGCAAGACAAGCGAGCAGACAAACGATGCCGGCCCTTTCGAGCCGGCCCCACGGGCCCCACGCCCGTCAAGACAAGGAGACATACCATGCAAGCGGCCAATCCCATCCTGCAGGCGGGCACCTACGCGTCCCCCCTCGACAATTCGTTCCGCAAGGCGCAGTGGCGGATGCTGCTCGCGGCCATGTTCTGCTACTTCTTCTTCTACACCGGGCGGCAGACCTTCGGCTTCGCCATCCCCGGCATCCAGAAGGAGTTCGGCCTCTCCAAGGAAATGCTCGGCTGGGCCTCGACCTCGCTGCTGTGGTGCTATGCCATCGGGCAGGCCATCAACGGCAACCTGGGCGACAAGTTCGGCGGACGCCGCGTGATGACGGCCGGCGCCATCCTCTCGTGCGCCGCCAACTGGGTCGTGAGCTTCGCGGTCGGCTTCAAGAGCCTGGCGATTCCCTGGGGCATCAACGGCTACTTCCAGGCCCTGGGCTGGGCGCCGGGCAGCCGGCTGCTGTCGAACTGGTGGGGCGCGGGCGAGCGCGGCAAGGTCTACGGCTTCTATGTGTTCGCCGCCGGCTGCGCCTCGGTGCTGTCGTTCGTCACCTCGATCATCGTCGTCAACGTGCTGCACCTGGACTGGCGCTGGATCTTCCGGCTCCCCGTGCTGCTGATGCTGGTGGGCGGCATCGCCTTCTACCTGATTGCCCGTGAACGGCCGGAAGACATGGGCTTCAAGTCGCCCGACACCGGCGTGGCGGGCAACAACCCGCAGGAAGCCAAGGCCGCGGTGGCCGATGGCGAACCGGAAGAAAGCTCGTGGTCGCGCTACAAGGCCGTGCTCAGCAACCCCAAGCTGATGATCGCGGCGCTGGCCATCGGCTTCCAGAACGCCGCACGCTACGGCCTCATCGTCTGGGTGCCGGTGCACTTCCTCGGCAAGGACTGGGCCAAGGCCGCCGACGGCATGATCGACCCGGCCTGGATCTCGGTGGCGCTGCCTGTGGGCATGGCCTTCGGCGCGCTCACCAACGGCTGGATCTCCGACAAGGTGTTCGGCTCCAAGCGCTACAAGGCCATCGTGCTGTACATGCTGCTGGGCGCCGTCGCCTCGATGGGCATGTACCTGCTGCCCACCAGCATCCTCGGCCTGGGGCTGCTGTTCCTCGCGGGCTTCTTCGTCTACGGCCCGGCCTCGTCGTTCTGGGCCCTGTGCCCCGACCTCGTGGGCGCCAAGCGCGCCGGCACCGCCACCGGTGTCATGAACTTCTTCTCCTACCTGCTGGCCGGCCTGGGCGAACCGCTGATCGGCCGGATGCTGGACGTCTCGGGCACGACCTCGGTGGTGTTCCCCATCGTCGCGGCCAGCTGCCTCATCAGCGCCTTCATCGCGCTGTTCATCCGCCGCTGAAGCCGCCGCACCCCTACACACAACTTGCCAAGGAGTACCCCTTCATGAAATCCGATTCCCTCGAAGTGAACGGCCGCAGCTACCGCTGGATGGTCCGCCCGATCGTGGTCGTGTGCGTGGACGGCTGCGAGCCGGCCTACCTCGACGCGGCCATTGCCGCCGGCGTCGCGCCCTACCTCGACACCATGCGCAAGGGCGGCGCCGACCTGCTCGCCGACTGCGTCGTACCTTCGTTCACCAACCCCAACAACCTGTCGATCGTGACCGGCGCACCGCCCGCAGTGCACGGCATCTGCGGCAACTACTTCTTCGACCGCGAGCTGGGCCAGGAAGTGATGATGAACGACCCCAAGTACCTGCGCGCCGGCACGGTGCTGGCCGCGTTTGCCGATGCGGGCGCCAAGCTGGCCGTGATCACCGCCAAGGACAAGCTGCGCAAGCTGCTGGGCCACAAGATGAAGGGCATCTGCTTCTCGTCCGAGAAGTCGGACCAGGTGACGATGGAAGAAAACGGCATCGACAACGTGCTCGACATGGTCGGCATGCCTGTGCCTTCGGTGTACAGCGCGGAGCTCTCGGAGTTCGTGTTCGCCGCCGGCGTGAAGCTCATGGAATCGCAGCGCCCTGACCTGATGTACCTGTCGACCACCGACTACGTGCAGCACAAGGCCGCGCCGGGCAGCCCCGCCGCCAACGCCTTCTATCAAATGATGGACGGCTACCTCGCGCAGCTCGACGCATTGGGCGCCACCATCGTGCTCACGGCCGACCACGGCATGAACGACAAGCACGGTGCCGACGGCTCGCCGAACGTGATCTACCTGCAGGACGTGCTCGACAGCTGGTACGGCGCTGAAACCGCCCGCGTGATCCTGCCGATCACCGACCCGTACGTGGTGCACCACGGTGCGCTCGGCTCCTTCGCCACCGTGTACGCCCCCGACGAAGCCAGCGTGCCGGGCTGGATCGAACGCATCAAGGGCATCCCGGGCATGGAACTCGTGCTCTCGCGCAAGGAAGCCGCGCAGCGCTTCGAGCTGCCGCCGGACCGCATCGGCGACATCGTGGTGGTGAGCGAGCAGAGCACCGTCATCGGTACCGCTGCCAGCCGCCACGACCTGTCGGCACTCGAAGTGCCGCTGCGCTCGCACGGCGGTGTGTCCGAACAGAAGGTGCCGCTGATCTGCAACCGCCCGGTCGAAGGCATTGCCGCCGGTCGCCGGCTGCGCAACTTCGATGCGCTCGACCTCGCCCTGAACCACGCACGCTGAAGCCACACGGAGCGATCACCCCATGAGCCAAGCCATCCTGAAGCCAGGCACTGTCCACCGCGAAGCCCTGCGCATCGCCGGCGAGAAAGTCCACCGCGACCGCACCATCGACGTCACCTACCCGTACACCGGCGAAGTGATCGCCACCGTGCCCAAGGCCACGCTGGACGACGTGCGCAACGCCCTGCGCATCGCCCGCGACTACAAGCCCACGCTCACGCGCTACGAGCGCTACAAGATCCTCATGCGCGCCGGCGAGATCATCGCCTCGCGCCTGGATGAAATGTCGCGCACCATCACGCTCGAGTCGGGCCTGTCGCGCAAGGACTCGCTGTACGAAGTGGGCCGCGCCTCCGACGTGCTGCTGTTCGCCGCCAACCAGGCGCTGGTGGACGACGGCCAGGTGTTCTCGTGCGACCTCACGCACCACGGCAAGAGCCGCAAGGTCTACACGATGCGCGAGCCGCTGCTGGGCGCCATCACCGCCATCACGCCGTTCAACCATCCGCTGAACCAGGTGATCCACAAGGTGGCGCCGGCCATTGCGACCAACAACCGGATCGTGCTCAAGCCCAGCGAGAAGACGCCGCTCACGGCCTTCCTGCTGGCCGACATCCTGTACGAAGCCGGACTGCCGCCGCAGATGCTGTCGGTGCTCACCGGCGACCCGAAGGAGATCGCCGACGAACTGCTGACCAATGCCGACGTCGACCTCGTCACCTTCACGGGTGGCGTGCCCATCGGCAAGTACATCGCAGGCAAGGCCACCTACAAGCGCCAGATCCTGGAGCTGGGCGGCAACGACCCGATCATCGTGATGGAAGACGCGGACATCGAGGAAGCGGCCACGCTGGCTGCCAATGGTTCTTACAAGAACTCGGGCCAGCGCTGCACGGCCGTGAAGCGCATGCTGGTGCACGAGTCGGTCGCCGATCGCTTCGTCGAGCTGCTGGTCGAGAAGACCCGCGCCCTGAAGTACGGCGACCCGATGGACCCCGACACCGACATGGGCACCGTGATCGACGAAGCGGCTGCGAAGCAGTTCGAAGCCGTGGTCAATGAAGCCATCGCAGCGGGCGCCAAGCTGCTGTACGGCAACGAACGCCGCGGCGCGCTGTACTCGCCCACCGTGCTCGACCATGTCGACCCCGAGATGACCGTCGCCAAGCAGGAGACCTTCGGCCCCGTGTCGCCGGTGATCCGCTTCAAGAACATCGACGAGGCGATCCGCATCTCCAACGGCACGGCCTACGGCCTGTCGTCGTCGATCTGCACCAACCGGCTGGACTACATCACGCGCTTCATCCGCGAGCTGAACGTGGGCAGCGTGAACGTGCGCGAGGTGCCGGGCTACCGCCTGGAGCTCACGCCCTTCGGCGGCATCAAGGACTCGGGCCTGGGCTACAAGGAAGGCGTGCTCGAGGCGATGAAGAGCTTCACCAACACCAAGACCTACTCACTGCCATGGTGACCGGCGCGGCGCACGAGGCGCATGGCGCGTCGCGCGCCGTGCGTGAGACCCCACCGCCCATGGCGCTGGCCGTGGCGGCCAAGTGGCTGTCGCGCTACAGCCGCGCGCCGATGCCCTCGTCCAAGGTGGTCGAAAGGGAAAGCGGGACCGTGGCCGATGCAGATCGCAACGCCGCGCGCTGGATCGCCTGACCCGCGAGCACGCGCGCCTGCGTGTCGGCCGCGAGGATGTCGTCGAGGCTCTCGTGCGCGGACGAGGGCGCGCGCTGCAGGCAGTCCTCCACCACATGGGCGATGTCGGTGTAGCGCAAGCGCCCGTTCAGGAACGCATCGACCGCCGCTTCGTTCGCCGCATTGAGCGTCACGCTCGCTGCGCACCCCTCGCGCAGCACCTCCAGCGCCAGGCGCAGGCAGGGAAAGCGTTTCAGCTCGGGTGCTGCGAAGCTCAGGTGGGCGAGCTGCAGGAAGTCCAGTGGCGCCACGCCCGAGTCGATGCGCTCGGGCCAGGCCAGCGCGTGCGCGATCGGCGTGCGCATGTCGGGGCGGCCCAGCTGCGCCAGCACCGACTGGTCGGCATAGGCCACCATCGAATGGATCACGCTCTGCGGGTGGATCACCACTTCGATGCGCTCGGGCGGCATCGCGAACAGCCAGCGTGCCTCGATGGTCTCGAGCCCCTTGTTCATCATCGTCGCCGAATCGACCGAGATCTTGCGGCCCATGCGCCAAGTGGGATGCGCGCAGGCTTCGTCGGGCGTGACCCGGTCCAGCGCCTCGAGCGGCCGATGAAGGAACGGCCCGCCGGACGCGGTGAGCACGATCCGCTCGACCCCCGCGCCACCGGCCGGCGCACCCGCCAGGCACTGGAAGATCGCGTTGTGCTCGCTGTCCAGCGGCAGGAGCGTGGCGCCGTGCGCGGCGACGGTGCGCATGAACAGCGCGCCGGACATCACGAGCGCTTCCTTGTTCGCCAGCAGGATCTTCTTGCCCGCGCGCGCCGCCGCCAGCGAAGACAGCAACCCCGCCGCACCGACGATGGCCGCGACCACCGTGTCGCAGCCCGCCGAGCGCGCGACCTCGCACAACGCCTGCGGGCCGTGCATGACCTCCGTGCGTAGGCCGGCCGCGCGCAGTCGCGCCTGCAGCTGCGTCGCACCTTGCCCATCACCGACCACGGCCACTTCGGGGCGAAACGTGACGCAGCGCGTGAACAGCTTGTCGAGGTTGCGGTGCGCCGTCAGCGCATGCACCGTGAAACGGTCGGGGTGGCGCGCCACGAGGTCGAGCGTGCTGTCGCCGATGGACCCGGTGGCGCCGAGCAGGGTGAGGCGTTGCGTGGGCATGGCGGTGCTTTCAGACGGCCGCAATCGGCACGACGCGCTCGTGCGACGGCACCGGCTTCATCCACGCGCGCAGCCGCTGGCCCGCCTCGGCATCGGCGCCGTAGCGCGCGGCCACGTAGGTCTCGACCAGCCGCGTGAAGTCGTCGGCGATGTGCTCGCCCTTGAGCGTCAGCGCGCGTTCGCCGTCGATGTACACCGGCGCCACCGGCTGCTCGCCCGAGCCCGGCAGCGAGATGCCCAGGTGCGCGAGCCGGCTCTCGCCGGGACCGTTGACCACGCAGCCCATCACCGCCACGTGCATGTCTTCCACGCCCGGAAAGCGCACGCGCCAGGCCGGCGCCTGCGCGTGCAGCCAGCCTTCGATCTGGCTGGCCAGCGACTGGAAGAAGGTGCTGGTGGTGCGCCCGCAGCCCGGGCATGCCGTCACGCTGGGCGTGAAGGCCCGCAGGCCCATCGACTGCAGGATCTGTTGTGCGACGAGCACCTCGCGCGTGCGATCGCCGTTCGGCTCGGGCGTGAGCGACACGCGGATCGTGTCGCCGATGCCCTGCTGCAGCAGCACGCCCATCGCAGTGGCTGAGGCGACGATGCCCTTGGAGCCCATGCCCGCTTCGGTCAGGCCCAGGTGCAGCGGGTAGTCGCAGCGCGCGGCGAGCTCGCGGTACACCGCGATCAGGTCCTGTCCCTGACTCACCTTGGCCGACAGCACGATGCGGTCGGGCGGCAGGCCGACGTCTTCGGCGCGCGCCGCGTTCTCCAGCGCCGAAGCGATGAGCGCTTGGCGCATCACCTCGTCGGCGGGCTGCGGCTGCGCCGCCTGCGCGTTCGCGTCCATCATGCGCGCCAGCAGCGCGGGGTCGAGGCTGCCCCAGTTCACGCCGATGCGCACCGGCTTGTCGTGGCGGCAGGCGATCTCGATGAGCTGGCAGAACTGTGCGTCGCGCTTGTCGCCGCGGCCCACATTGCCCGGATTGATCCGGTACTTGGCCAGCGCCTGCGCGCACTCTGGGTACTGCGCGAGCAGGCGGTGGCCGTTGAAATGAAAGTCGCCCACCAGCGGCACGTGCACCTGCTGGCGCGCGAGCGCATCGCGGATCGGCGCGACCTGCGCGGCGGCCTCCTCGTTGTTGACCGTGAGGCGCACCAGCTCGGCGCCCGCACGCGCGAGTGCGGCCACCTGCGCCACAGTGGCAGCCGCATCGGCGGTGTCGGTGTTGGTCATGGCCTGCACGGCCACGGGCGCGTCGCCGCCGATGCGCACGGTGCCGACGCGCACCTGCCGCGAGAGGCGGCGTGCGACGGGCGGCTTCATGGCGCGACCGCTTCAGGCGCGAGTTCGGCCGGCAGCCGGAACACCACGTGTTCCTCGCGCCCGGGCAGCGTCATCAGCTCCACGTCGGCCAGGCGGCGCAGCGCGGCGACCACGTCCTGCACCATGGTCTCGGGCGCCGACGCGCCGGCCGTGACGCCCACCGCGGCGGCGTCGCGCACCCAGTCGGGCTTGAGTTCGCTGCCTTGTGCAATGAGGTAGCTGCGCACGCCGGCCTGCGCCGCGATCTCGCGCAGGCGCTGTGAGTTGGAGCTGTTCTGCGCGCCGACCACCAGCACCACGTCGACCTGCTGACTGAGTTCGCGCACCGCCGTCTGCCGGTTCTGCGTGGCGTAGCAGATGTCGCGGGTGTCGGGCCCCACGATCTGCGGAAAGCGCCGCTGCAGCGCATCGATGATGCCGCGCGTGTCGTCCACCGACAGCGTGGTCTGCGTGATGTAGGCCAGCGGCGTGTCGGCATCGAGCGGCAGCGCGTCCACGTCGGCCTCGGTCTGCACCAGCCGGACCGGCGCGGGAATCTGCCCGAGCGTGCCCGTCACCTCGGGATGCCCGGCATGGCCGATGAGGATCAGCGCGTAGCCCTTGGCGGCATAGCGGCGCCCCTGTTCGTGCACCTTGGTGACGAGCGGGCAGGTCGCGTCGATCGCACGCAGGCCGCGTTCGCGCGCCTCGACCTCCACCGCGTGGCTCACGCCGTGCGCACTGAAGATCGCCACCGCGTCGGCGGGCACCTCGGCGAGTTCTTCGACGAACACCGCGCCCTGGGCTTTCAGGTCGTCGACCACGTGCTGGTTGTGGACGATCTCGTGGCGCACGTAGACGGGCGTGCCGTGGCGCCGCAGCGCGTGCTCCACGGTGTCGATGGCCCGCACGACGCCGGCGCAGAAACCACGGGGCTGGGCAAGGATGACGCGCATGGTGGGGTCCCTCGAAAGATTGGATGGGTCGTTCAGTTCACGCGGTGGACCACGAGGTCGGCCAGCTGGCCGAGACGATCGGCACGTGCGCCGAAGGGCGCCAGCGCCGCATGGGCGCGCGCGTTCAGCGTGCGGGCCAGGGCGCGCGAGGCTTCGAGGCCGAGCATCGATACGCAGGTCGGCTTGTCGTCGTAGGCGTCCTTGCCTGCGGTCTTGCCGAGCGTGGCCGTGTCGGCGGTCGCGTCGAGGATGTCGTCGACGACCTGGAAGGCCAGGCCGACGGCGCTGCTGTAGCTGTCGAGCGCGCGGTACACCCCGGCGTTCGCCGGCGAATCGGCTGCGCCGCACAACGCCCCCATGCGCACCGCCGCGCGGATCAGCGCGCCGGTCTTCATGCGGTGCATCTGTTCGAGCGCGGGCTGGCTCAGCGAGCGGCCCGCGCTTTGCAGGTCGATGGCCTGACCGCCCACGAGTTGGCGCGAGCCGGCGGCCTCCGCCAGCTCGCGCACCAGCGCGATGCGCCGCTCGGCCGGCAGCGGCAGCTCGCTCAGCGTGAGGAAGGCCTGCGCCTGCAGCGCATCGCCCACGAGGATGGCCGTGGCCTCGTCGTAGGCCACGTGCACGGTCGGCTTGCCGCGGCGCAAGTCGTCGTCATCCATCGCGGGCAGGTCGTCGTGCACGAGCGAGTAGACGTGGATCATTTCGATCGCGGCGCCTGTGGCGTCGAGGGCGTCGGGCGGTGCGTCCGCCAGGGCGCCCGCGGCCTGGCACAGCAGCGGGCGGATGCGCTTGCCGCCGCCGAGTGCGGCGTAGCGCAAGGCCTCGTGCAGGCGCGAGGGGAGGGTGTCGTGAGGTGGAAGATGCGTGTCCAGCGCAGCTTCGGTGCGGGAGACCGCACCCTGCATCCATGCGGCGAAGGTGTCGACCGGTTCGAGGTCCGGGGCCAGGACAGCGAATGCTTCGCCTTGCAGCGGGGTGTCGGTGTTCATTGCAGCTTTCCGGAAGGTCGTCTGGCGGGGGCGGTCATGCGCGCTTGCGTTCTTCCGCAGCGGGTGCGGGGCGGCCGGTCGCTTCGGGATCGTCCAGCAGGCCGCCGGGGTAGAACTGGGAGGCCCAGCGCCGATGGACGACGAGGGTCTTGTCGCCTGCCGTCAGTCGAGGATGCCGCAGGAAGCTCTTGGCATTCCATATCGGGAAGTCCGGCTCGATGAACCATCGCATCCAGCGACTGGCAAGTGGCGCAAGCACGGCATAGATCGCGGTCTTCAACAGCGGCAGCCGCTGGTTGACCCAGGCGATGCGCAGCCGGTCCGCCACCGCCAGCTTCCATTTCAACGGCGCGATCTGGGTGAAGTAGACGGGGGTCTGGAGACTGATCCCGAGGTCGGGCATTTCGAATGCACCGATGACATAGCCGACGCCGTAGTTCGTGAACTTGCCGCAGAAACGCAGCCCCTTCCAGCGCGCCGAGATCGAGGTTTCGAAGGTGCAGCCGTCGATCCGGTGGGACATGTGCAAATCGGTGAGACCGTGGAGCCAGCCGAAGTGGACGAGGTCCACGCCGTTCTCCACCGCGTCGTGCGCGTAGCCGCCGAGTTCCCGGTGGATGTAGCAGGCCGACGAAAAGCCGTCCAGGTCGTGCGCCGGCACGTCCCATGTGGGTGGCCGGCCGGCATGGTCGACCCACACCAGGATGGCGCCGTTCACCTCTTTCGTGTGGCGGGCCGTCAAGGCGGCGCGGGGCGGTCTTTCGCCATGCCCGGTGCGCACGCAGCCGCCGTCGGGCCCGTAGGCCAGCCCATGCAGCGGGCACACCAGGTTCTCTCCGTCGACCTTGCCCCCGTGGCCCAGGTGCGCACCCAGGTGCGGGCAGTAGGGTTCGATCACGCGGGCCAGCCCTGCTTGCGTCCGGTACAGGACCAGCTCCTGTCCCATGAATGGCACCGTGAGGACCTGGCCGGGCCGGAGTTCATCGGCGAAGCACCCCAGGAACCATCCTTCGGCGTAAGGCAACGGGCGGCGCATTTGCCCCACCGTGCTGCGGAACTGCAGGCTGACGGTCTGCACCGGCTGGCTGCAGATTGCGGCAGGACCCGGGGCGATGTCGATCGTCGCCTGGAAAGACGCATCGTTCGTGCGCGGCATCGACGGTGGGTTCATGGAAGTGCTCCCGCCGTCGCAGGGGCACGAACGGCCGGTTCGACCCCACGGCGGACATCCCGGGGTGCCGGGTCATGGACCCACCACCAGGCAATGCTGGAGATGGTGCGGGCAGTGCGTGGCGATGCCGCGTGCGCGGCCGCGGGCGTTTCCGACGGGGCCTCGGCGGGCGCAGCTTCCTGGACGTAGCGTTCGGACCCGTGACACCAATCGAAGGTGGCCCTGACGATATGGCCCAGGCACTGCAGGTGGCGCTGGAGCGCGGGCGATGGGTGGGTGAGCAGTTCCGTGCGCAGGCTCAGGAAGAGCTGCATGATTTCCATGTACATCGCGACGGCCCGAGCGGCGGCCAAGGCCGGCGTGCATTGGTCTTCGTGCTGGATCACGCTGACCAGGTTGTGCGCACCCTGCTCACGGGCGACTTCCTTCTCGTACGACACGATGTCAGCGCTCCACGTGGCCAGTGTGAGCGCCATCTCGGTGAGCGCCTTGACGCGGCGGTCCTCCAGCATGTCGACAGGGACGGCATAGCCCTGCGCGATCGCGGCCAGCGTGGGAAAGGCCAGGCCGCCTCCGCTGTACAGGCGCAAGAGTGCATAGTCGTCCAGCGAGGGTACATGCCCCGTCGCCACGTTGCCCGCCTTCCACGTTTCGGCAAAGAACCACCCTTTCATCGCTGCCAGCCACTGGGCCATCTGGTCGGCGCTGGCGTGCGTCTGCAGGCGGCGCCGGATGTCGCACATGGCCGCGGCGTAGCGGTCCTTGAACTGCGCGCCGTCTTCCGGCGTCTCGATCGCGCGGTGGATCATTGCCAGCGTGCCTGCCAGCCGGCCGGGTTGACGGCTGAGCGGACCCTCGTCGCAGTACTCGTCGTCGAACGAGACGTTCCAGATGAAGAAGTCGGACAGGATCTGCAGGGTCTGCGCCGTCGCGTCGGGCACGATGCGCGCCGCGAGTTCGCCGCAGCCCGAGCGCGCCATCCGCTCGCGTTCGGTGTCGTCGATGCACAGGGCGAAGCGGCGCATCCAGGCGACCGACTGCGCATCGGCGTGCGCGGCCTCCGGATGGATGGCACTGGGAATGGGGCACTCGAAGTAGGGCAGCTTCATGACGCTGCCCTTACGACACGTAGACCGACCCCGTCGGTGTCTGCTGCGGAACACCAGCGCCCACCATCTTGTCGCCGAACGCCAGGGCGACGTCCACGTGCCGCATGGGCAGTCCGTTCCAGAGGTGTCCGTGCCCGCCGTAGCGCGGCGACTCGATGTGCCACTGCAGCGTGCCGGCCACCATCAGGAGGTAGGTGTCCAGATAACGATGCAGGCGCTCGCCCAGTGGATGCTGGGCGTAGCGATCGTGCAGTTTCTCGATCCGCCCTGCGAGCTCCGCGTACATCCCTTCCAGCATCTCGCAGACGGCGGTGATGGCCTGCTGGGCGTCGAGACCGCGGGTGTTGCGCATGATGCGCACCGCACTGACGCTGTCCTCGGTGAAGTACTCGGCGGCGTAGGAGTACACGTCGTTCGTGATGGCGCAGTGCCAGCCCACCAGGTCCACCGCGCGCTTCAGGTCGGGGTCGTCGATCACGTCGGACACGTCGATGTCCTGCACGTACTCGATGGCCGCGATGTACGCCTGCATGCCGCTGGACATCAGGCGCACCTGCAGGAAACTGTCCATGTCCTCATTGAGCCAGTTGTCGCGAAAGGCGTTCTCCACCTTGAGGTGCTGCATCCAGCGGGTCCAGCGACCGCGCAGCCGCTGGTAGACCGCTTCGCTGGGGGCATTGCGACGGATGGTCTGCCACAGCGCATCCATGACGCGCGCATCGTGGGCGTCCGGGTCTTCGGCGATGATTTTTTCGCATCGGACCGGATCACTGATCGTCAGGTCGTCGCACTGGAAGATCAGGGTCAGGATGGATGCATGGTGCGCAATCCGCTCCGGGATGCCGTCGGGGAATACGGCGGCGTCGTAAAGCGAATCCATGCGTTCGATGGCACCGTGCAGGCTGCCCGGCTCCGGCTTGCCATAGTTCTCGTACAGCCATTCCGCGTGCAGCCGCTTGATGACCGGGTAGTAGGTGTGGATGCGCGGCCGGATGACACTCAGCATCTCCGGGATCACGAACTTGGGAGGAAGCTCCAGGTCTGCGGAAGTTCGGCTGTCGACGATGGCGTTCATGCATCTGCTCCTGTGAAATGGATCTCGAAGCGCGTGGTGTCGCAGTTCGCGGCTTCGTGTGTGGGGCCCGTGTTGCGCAGGGTCAGGCGGCGCGTGCGTCGGCCGCCGCGATGTCGTCCAGCGTGGGTGCTGCCGCGATGGTCACTTCGCCGGAAACGAAGCGCTGGTCCGAGAGGTGGTAGCGCCGCGTGATGACGCACCACTCCGCGTTGCCTGAGCTGATGTATTCCAGCTCGCCCACGTAGGCGCGCACGTCGGGGCGCTGTCCGAGCGGTCCGGCGAGCACCTCGTCGCGAGACCGGATCAACGTCTGCTCGTTGCGCGCACAAAGCTCGGCCAGGCGGTAGACCGCCGCCTGGAGGTCCAGGCCTTCCTCGCGCATCAGCACCCACATGGCGTTGAGCGAGTCCTGCGCCGGCACCTCCTTGCGGAAGGAGAAGAAGTCGTTCACCAGGATCACCGCGTCCATGGCTGCCGTGCGGACCGCCCGCAGTGACGCGTCTTCGGCCAGCGCATCGGTCATGTCCACGTCCAGGGCGTATTCGGTCAGCATGGCCAGGTACTCGCCGAACGCGTTGTCGCGGCGCAGGTCCATGTAGGCCGGCAGTGTCAGCGTGCCCATCTGGTAGGCCAGCGGATCGGCCATGCGGACCAACTGGCTGCGGATGCCGGCCTTCATGCGCTCCCAGACGCGGGGCTTTGTCGCCAACTGCGCCTTGATGGTCGGCAGCGTGTCGAACAGGAGCCGCGGCAACGGCGCGTCGGCGGGGGGCTGGATGCCTTCCAGGGCGTCGAGGTAACGATGCAGCAGCGCATCACGGGGGCGCTGGTCGGCGCTCAGCTCCAGGGGCGTGAAGGCGTCGTCCATCAAGGTCCCCGCATTCATCATGCGCATGATGGAATAGATGCGGTCCGGTTTCGCGTGCGGATAGCACAGGCCACCGTAAGCCGGGACGCGTTGCCCAAGGTAGGTGGCCGTGGCCTTCTCGCTGCGGAAGTGCGCCAGCACATAGGGTCGATCGTCCAGCGCCAGCTGCGCTTCGACGGCGTCGTTCCGGGGATGCCAGAGGGGCTTGAGCACGAGGCCGGGGTCGGGAAGATGCACCTTGCTGCCCAGCTTGGGCATCTGGACCATGGTGGGGGTGGGCGTTGGGTTGACCATGAATCACCTCATTCGACAGAGGAACGGGCCGAGGCGGCAAAGCGGTCGAAATGCATGCTTTGCGCCTGTGGCGCGGCGGCGAACTTCAGCGGCGCGACCTCGTACGCCGGGGACGCCGCCGGATAGAACTGCGCGGCCCAGCGCCGGTAGGCCATGATGGGACCGTCGCCCGGCACCAGCCTCGGTTCCGGGTCGAAGCACTTGTGGTCCCAGATCCGCAGGTCCTTCATGTTTTCGCGATGGAACCAGTGCTGGAAAAACACGCGAAGCAGGCCGTAGAACGGAGCGCCGAGCGGGGCCGGCCAGCGGTCCAGCCATGCGAGATGAAAGACATGGCGCACCCTGAACACCCACCGCAGCGGGGCGATCGGCGTGAACATGGTCTGGGTGTAGGCCCGCAGGCCCAGGCGGGGAAACTGCACCATCACCGAGTTGCACCCCAGGCCCAGCCATGTGGCCTGGAAGTGGAAGGACTGGTTGCCCACCTTCTGCTTGAACGCGCATTCCATCCGGGGGCCGTCGGTGAGCAGCGGACCTTGCTCGACGTCCTTGAAGCCGTGAACGGCCGAGAAATGCGCCACGTCGGCGAGGTTTTCCGCCACGTCCTGGATGTAGCCGCCCAGCTCGAAGCTGCTGGAGATCGGATGACCGAAGCTGTGCAGATCGATCTCGGGGAATTCCCAATCGGGCGGACGCCCCTCGCTGTCGCGCCAGACGAAGACGGCGCCGTTCCATTCGCGTACCGGCCATGTACTGAGCATGGGCGCGCGTATCGGGCGCTCGCCCTCCGGACGCACGCACCGGCCATCGGGCGCGTACTTCAGGCCATGGAACGGGCAGACCAGGTTCTCTCCCTCAACCCTGCCGCCATGTCCGAGATGCGCCCCCATGTGCGGGCAATAGGGGTTGACGACCTTCAAGGCCCCGAGCTGCGTCCGATAGACGACGAGTTCACCGCCCATGAACGGAACGAGGCGCACCGTGCCGGCCTTGACATCGTGGCTGAAGCACAGCGCAAACCATCCGTTCGGGTAGGGCAGCGGGCGCCGCATCTCGACGGCGGAGCGAGGCGCGTTCTCCGACACATTGGCACGCATCTGATCCATGACATGTCCTTGGGTGAGCGGTGGGGTCGAACAGGACGACGCCTGTTCAGGTCCGCCGCGCAATGAAGCTGAACGACGACGCCTTGTCCTTGCGCAGCGCGTCCGAGAAGCTCACGGCGATGTCGCGCAGCTCGGTGAACGTGGCGGTCTTGCTGGTCGGGTGGTGGGCGTCCAGGTTGTCCTTGACCAGCCCGTACCAGCGGATCACCTCCGCGTTGGACGGCAGCACGCGCTGGTCGATGACCGCGAAGCCGTGGCGCTCGAGCACCCGCTTCACGCCGTCGGGCGTCTTGCGGTAGCCCGACGCGGCGCGGTCGACCTTGTCCGGAATGTGCGACTTGTAGGTCGACAGGTCCACCTTGTAGAGGCTTTCAGAAATGATGACGGTGCCGCCGGTGCGCATGCGCGCCGACAGCGAAGCCATGGCCTGCTCCAGCACCTCGGGCGTGAAGTGGATGAGGCTGCCGCGCAGGATGGCCAGGTCGTACGGCACCTGCGGATCTGGCAGATCACCGATGTCCTTGGCGTTGCACTGGTACAGCCGCACGCGGTCTGCCAGACCCTCGTGCGCGATGAGTTCGCGCGCGCACTCCAACTGCGGCCGGCTCACGTTCACGCCGTCGATGCGCGCGCACTGCGGGTAGCGCTGCGCAATGAACTTCAGCACAGGACCCCAGCCGCAACCGATGTCGATCGCGCGGTGCACGGTGGCCGGCGAGAGGTCGGCGCCGGCCTGCTCGGCCAGCTCGAACTGGTGCTCCATGTGGCGCCGCCCGGAGGCGTCGAGCGGGAGGTCGTGCGGGTCCATCTTGTCGTCGAACACGCCGTACTGGTACCAGAGCTCGTTGCCGATCGCCTTGCGCCACTGGTCGGGCGTGTCGGCGTAGACCTGTTCGATCTTGTCCTGGTAGTGGTCGAGGCTGGGGCTGTGGATGACGTCGATGCCGACGGCTTGCGCGGATGCTTGCATGGTGGGGGCTCTCCTTGTGGGCGAAGTTCAGAGGCGTCGTGCAATGACGCTGTAGGTCGAGAACTTGTTCTTGATGAGCGCGACCGAGAGGCTGACGGCCATCACGCGCAGTTCTTCCAGCGGCGCAGGAATGGCGTCGGGCGCGAAGTTCTTCTCGATGTTTTCTTTCACGTCGGTGAACCAGCGCGCCACGTCGATGTTGCGGGGCAGCACGCGCATGTCTTCGACGATGAAGCCGCTGTCTTCGAGCACGCGGCGGAAGTAGGCCGGCGTCTTGCGGTGCTTGCAGGCGAGGCGGTCGACCTCGTCCTCGATGTCCGAGCGGTAGTTTTCCAGCGGGATGTTGTAGAGGTTGTCGGAGATGACGACCTTGGCGCCGGGCCGCATGCGCGCGGCGACCTGCTTCATCGAGCGTTCGTACAGGTCGTTGGGGAAGTGCGAGATGACGCCGCGAATGGTCACGAGGTCGTAGAGCGCGTCGGGGTTCGGCAGCAGGCCGACGTCCTGCGCGTCGCACAGGTACAGGTTCACGCGGTCGCTCAGGTGCTGCTGGGCGTGGTAGCGGGCGCAGTGCGCGAGCTGCGTCTCGCTGATGTTGATGCCGTCGAGTTGCCGGCACTGCGGAAAGTGTTCCGCGAGGTAGCGCAGGCCAAAGCCCCAGCCGCAGCCCACGTCGAGGATGCGCCGGATGGGGAAAGGCGTGGGCTGGTCCAGGCCCGCGATCTCCATCTGCTGGTCGAAGTAGCGCAGGCCCGACTCGTTGAGCGAAATCGGCGGCACCGAACGCGGATCGTCGTAGACGCCGAACTGGAACATCAGGTCCTCGCCGATGGCCTTGCGCCAGTCCTCGGGGTCGTCCTGGTAGGTGTACTCGACCTTGGCGTGGTACGGGTTGGCCTCGGCGCCCCGGATCACTTGAAGCGAAGGCGGGGCGGGCGCATCGATGCGGCGTGCGGTGGCTGTGCTCATCGGGTTCTCCTGTGCGGTAGCGGTGGGTTTCAGGAAACAAGGCTCATGCGAGCCGTGCGGAACGCGGGGGCGTGGGCATCGAAGAAGGCCTGGATCGACTGCACCAGCCCGTCGGCGTCGAGGCCGTGGGCGGCGAGCAATCTGGCGCAGTCGCCGTGCTCGACGAACTGGTCGGGCAGACCGAGTTGCAGCGACGGAATGAGCACGCCTTGCGCCGCGAGCGATTCGAGGCAGGCGGCGCCGGCGCCGCCCATCACGCAGCCTTCTTCGACGGTGACGAGCACGTCGTGGGTCTCGGCGAGCGACAGCACAAGCGCGGCGTCGAGCGGCTTGATGAAGCGCATGTTGGCGACCGTGGCGTCGAGCCGCTCGGCGGCGGCCAGGCTGGGCGCGACCATGGTGCCGAAGGCGAGGATGGCGATGCGTGCGCCCATGGGCTGCGTCGATTCGCGTCGCACGTGGCCGCGGCCGATGGGCAGCGGCTGCATTTCGCGCACGGGCAGCGCGCCGGGCCCGCTGCCGCGCGGGTAGCGCACGGCGGCGGGGCCGTCGTGGCGCAGCGCGGTGTGCAGCATCTGGCGGCACTCGTTCTCGTCGGACGCGGCCATCACGACGAGGTTCGGAATGCAGCGCAGGTAGGCGATGTCGAAGGCGCCCATGTGCGTCGCGCCGTCGGCACCGACGATGCCGGCGCGGTCGACTGCGAACACGACCGGCAGGTTCTGTAGGGCCACGTCGTGGATCAGCTGGTCGTAGGCGCGCTGCAGGAAGGTCGAGTAGATGGCGACCACGGGTCGCATGCCTGCCGCTGCCAGCCCCGCAGCGAAGGTCACGGCGTGCTGCTCGGCGATGCCGACATCGAAATAGCGTTCGGGAAAGCGGCGCTCGAACTCCATCAGGGCCGAGCCCTCGCGCATGGCGGGCGTGATGGCCGTCACGCGGGCGTCGGCTTCGGCCTCGTCGCAGAGCCAGTCGCTGAAGACCTGGGCGTAGGTCGGCTTCGCAGGCGTGGTGGCCGGGGCGCTCTTGATACCGGCGACGGGATCGAACTTGCCGGGGCCGTGGTACAGGACCGGGTCCTGCTCGGCCGGGCGGTAGCCGTGGCCCTTCTGCGTGACGATGTGCAGCAGCTGCGGCCCGGGTTGCGCCTGCAGCCGCTGCAGCGCGGGGACGAGCGCGCCCAGGTCGTGGCCGTCGATGGGGCCGGTGTAGTGGAAGCCGAATTGCTCGAACAGGGTGGCGGGCGACAGGCCGAGGTCCGAGGGCTCGCAGGGGTCCAGCGCCGGGCGCATGGCGCGCAATCTTTGCCGGCTGGCTTCATTGGCAGAGGCGTAGGCGCGCTCTGAAATCAATCCGCCCAGATAAAGGCGCAGCATGCCGACGGGCGGTGAAATCGACATGTCGTTGTCGTTCAGGATCACCAATAAACGGCCGCAGGCCTGCGTATTGTTCATAGCCTCGAAGGCCATGCCGGCGCTCAGGGCGCCGTCGCCGATCACTGCGATGGCGTGATCGGTTGAATTCGAAATTCGGGCGGCCTGCGCAAACCCCAAGGCGGCGGAAATTGACGTGCTGGAATGCGCGGTGCCGAAATGATCGTGCTCGGATTCGGCGCGGCGTGGAAATCCGGAAATGCCGCCGAATTGACGCAAGGTGGCCATGGCCTGGCGCCGGCCCGTGAGGATCTTGTGGGCGTAACTCTGGTGGCCCACGTCCCACACGATGCGGTCGCGCGGGGTGTCGAAGACGTAGTGCAGGGCGACGGTCAGCTCGACCGTGCCGAGGTTGGAGGCAAAGTGGCCGCCCGTGCGGGACACGTTGTCGACGATGAAGGCGCGCAGTTCGTCCGCAAGGCCCGGCAATTGCGCGATGCCGAGCTGGCGCAGCGAATGAGGCGAGTCGATGGCTTCGAGCAAGGCATGCATTCCGGTTTCTCCGTGGGGATGGAAACGCGCGGGCCGTGATGAATGAATTCTTCGTGCGATGCGGATCTGATTATTTTTGGACAAAACAATGCCTTGGAAATTGATCGTTCAATTTCCTTGTCAAAGCCTCCGTGGGAATCTGAAAAACGCATCGACTCTGTTTTTAATTTCGAGTCAGGCGAAATCAGGAGGTCAGCGTAGGGGATGGAATTGGCAGGTGCAAGCGAATGCCGTCGCAAATTTTTTGATACCCCGGGTTATTTCCCCCGGAGGTTCTAATCAGTTTTTTGGATGGCGCGGCAGCCGCGCGCGACCGTCGCCGCGGCCGTTCGGAAACGGCTGCGGGGAGGTCAGGAGTCAGGGGCGGTGGGTGCGCCGACGCCCGTGCGTGGCGGGCAGTCGGGCGGAGCGTCGTCAGACGCCGGCGGCGTGCGCCTGCTGGTCGGCGTGGTAGCTGGAGCGCACCATGGCGCCCACGGCCGCGTGGCTGAAGCCCATCTTGTAGGCCTCTTCCTCGAACATCTTGAAGGTGTCGGGGTGCACGTAGCGGCGCACCGGCAGGTGCGAGCCCGACGGCGACAGGTACTGGCCGATGGTCAGCATGTCGATGTCGTGGGCGCGCATGTCGCGCATGACCTGCAGGATCTCTTCGTCGGTTTCGCCCAGGCCGACCATGATGCCGCTCTTGGTCGGCACCTTCGGGTGCAGCGCCTTGAACTTCTTCAGCAGGTTCAGGCTGAACTGGTAGTCGCTGCCGGGGCGCGCTTCCTTGTACAGGCGCGGCGCGGTCTCGAGGTTGTGGTTCATCACGTCAGGCGGCGCGGCCTTGAGGATCTCGAGGGCGCGGTCGTCGCGGCCGCGGAAGTCGGGCACCAGAATTTCGATCTGCGTCATCGGCGAGAGCTCGCGGATGTTGGTGATGCAGTCGACGAAGTGCTGGCTGCCGCCGTCGCGCAGGTCGTCGCGGTCGACGCTGGTGATCACCACGTACTTCAGGCGCAGCTTGGCGATGGTCTTGGCGAGGTTGAGCGGCTCGTCCTTGTCGAGCGGATCGGGGCGGCCGTGGCCCACGTCGCAGAACGGGCAGCGGCGCGTGCACTTGTCGCCCATGATCATGAAGGTGGCCGTGCCGTTGCCGAAGCATTCGCCGATGTTCGGGCACGAGGCTTCTTCGCAGACCGTGTGCAGGTTGCTTTCGCGCAGGATCTGCTTGATCTCGTAGAAGCGCGTGGTGGGGCTGCCGGCCTTGACGCGGATCCACTCGGGCTTCTTGAGCACTTCGCCGGTCTGCACCACCTTGACGGGGATGCGCGACAGCTTGGCCGCGGCCTTCTGCTTGGCCAGGGGGTTGTAGTTTTCGGCGCTCTGGGCGTCGCGGACGACTTCGGTGGTGCTCATTGGATTGCTAAGGTGCCAGGAAGGTGATGAGCTTCTGGCCCAGCACGCCGGCAGCTTCTTCCCATGTGGTTTGGACGCCGATTGTAGAAAGGTCGACCGTTTTCAGCCCCGCATAGCCGCAAGGGTTGATGCGGGAGAAGGGTTCGAGGTCCATCGCGACATTGAGCGACACACCGTGGTAGGTGGCGTGGCGGCTCACCTTGATGCCCAGCGCGGCGATCTTGCCCAGGCCCCGGAACGGGTCGGCGCCGGGCATCGGGCCGGTGAGCGCGGCGTGCGAGAACGGGTCGTCCAGGCGCACGTAGATGCCCGGAGCGCCGGCCACGCGGTGGCCGGTCACGCCGAAATGGGCGAGCGTGCGCAGCACCGATTCCTCGATGCGGTAGACGTATTCCTTGACGTAGTAGCCGGCGCGCCGCAGGTCGATGAGCGGGTAGGCCACCACCTGGCCCGGGCCGTGGAAGGTGACCTGCCCGCCCCGGTCGGTCTGCACGACCGGGATCGGGCCGGGCGCCAGGATGTGGTCGGTCTTGCCCGCCAGCCCCTGGGTGAACACGGGGTCGTGCTCGCAGATCCACAGCGCGTCGGGGCTCTCGGGCGTGCGCTCCTGCGTGAAGCGCTGCATCGCCGCATAGGTGGCGAGGTAGTCGGCCCGGCCGAGCGACTGCGCTTCGATGGTCAAAGAACGACCTTGACCGACGGGTGCGACGACAGCGCGCGATAGAGGTCGTCGAGCTGTTCGCGGCTGGTGGCGGTGACGGTGATGGTCACGCCCAGGTAGTTGCCGGCCTTGCTGTCGCGCAGCTCGACGGTGGTGGCGTCGAAGTTGGGGTCGAAGCGCTCGGCGATCTGTGTGATGGCGTGCACCAGGCCGTCGGTCTTGACGCCCATCACCTTGATCGGGAACTGCGAGGGGTACTCGATCAGCGATTCCTTGCGCGGGTCGGGGATCGGTGCCGTGTCGTCGGGGGTGGCGGTCGGGGGCGTGGTGTTGTCGGTCATGCAAGGGCTCCTGGCTTCTCAGCGTTGCGTTGCTTGGCCTGTTGGTAGGCGGCATACAAGCTCTGGTAGATGGGGCCGGGACGGCCATTGCCAATGGGCTGGCCATCGAGCGTGGTGACGGGCAGCACCTCCTTGGTGGCGGAAGAAAGCAGCAGCTCATCGGCGCCGAACACCTCGTTGCGCGACACGCGCCGCAGCGCAAAGGGAATGCCGCTGTCCTGGCACAGGCGCTCGAGCAGGCCGTAGCGGATGCCGGTCAGCACGAGGTTGTCTTTGGGCGGGCCGATGAGCGTGCCGTCCTTCACGATCCACACGTTGCTCGACGAGGCCTCGCTGAGCGAGTCGCCGCGGAACATCACGGTTTCGGTCGCGCCGGCCTCCACGCTGATCTGCCGTGCGAGCACCGCGCCCAGCAGGCTGGTGCTCTTGATGTGGGCCTTCTGCCAGCGGAAGTCGTCGGCGGTGACGCAGGTCACGCCCTTGGCGCGCACCGCATCGGCCACGGGCGGCAGGGGGTTCACCATCGCGAACACCGTGGGGCGCAGGCCGCGCACCATCACGTGGTCGCGCGGCGCGACGCCGCGCGACACCTGGAAGTAGATCGCCTGCGGCGCGTTGCCCAGCGGTGCGGCAAGCTGCATCGCAATGGCACGCCATTCGTCGCGCGCGTAGGGGTTGTCGATCTGCAGTTCGGCCAGCGAACGCTCGAGGCGTGCGATGTGCTCGTCGAAGCAGAAGGGCACTCCGAAGTACACAGGGATGACTTCGTAGATGCCGTCGCCGAAGATGAAGCCGCGGTCGAGGACGCTGATCTTCGCGTCGCGCAGGGGGGTGAATTCGCCGTTGAGAAAGCACGGCGTGTCGGGCAGTGCCGAGGTGATGTCTTGCATCCGCAAATTATGGGCGGACGCCACACTCGGTGCAGAACTGTCGACGAAGTGTCACGTTATGGCGGGACCCCGCTAGGTTTTACTTATAATCAATGGCTTTGTAAAATTCTCCGGGGACAAACACGGGGTGCATTCGAATGACAACCAACGCCCCTGTCCCTGAGGTTGACGCCGAAGAATCCGATTTCAAGCCACTCACGGCCGAAGAGGCCCAGAAGTTGCGCGAGCAAAACCCCGAGCTGTCACCCTGGTGGGTGATCGCAGCCCAAGTGGCTGCAGGTGTGGTGGTGGCTTGCCTGGCGTGGATCTGGACGGCGCGATCCGAGGCTGCAATCTCGGCGTTTTACGGAGCCATGACAGTAGCGATCCCTGCGGCCTTGTTTGTCCGCGGTGTCCGGCGCAAGCCGGGCATGCCGTCGCAGGCTGTCATGTTGAGGTTTTTTGTGTGGGAGATGATCAAGATCGCGTTGACCGTAGCCTTGCTGGCCGCGGCGCCGTGGCTGATCGGGGGGCTCGTCTGGCTGGCCATGGTGGCTGGCGTGGTGGTCGCCATGAAGATGTACTGGGTGGCACTGTTGGTGCGGCCCAAATTTTTGAACCGGATTTGACTGTTTTGGAAGAGAGACGCTGAAAGATGGCCGCCGAAGGACACGCCCCGACCGCGAGTGAATACATCGTTCACCACCTCCAGCACTGGCAAGTCGACTGGAGCCTCAAGCCCGTCGTTCAATCCGCCATTGTTGACTTCAACGTCATCAACCTCGACTCGGTGCTCTATGCACTGATCATCGGCGCATTGGGCTGCTTCGTGCTGTGGCTGGCTGCCCGCAAGGCAACGCCCGGCGTGCCCGGCCGTTTCCAGGCGGCGGTCGAAATCCTGGTCGAGATGGTCGACAACCAGGCCAAGGCCAACATTCACAACGCCGCGAGCCGCAAGTTCATTGCCCCGCTGGCGCTCACCGTGTTCGTCTGGATCTTCCTGCTGAACGCCATGGACATGCTGCCGGTCGACCTGCTGCCGGCCGTCTGGACCCAGGTCTACTCGGCCATGGGCCACGATCCGCACCACGCCTACATGCGCGTCGTGCCGACCGCCGACCTCTCGACCACGCTCGGTCTTTCCACCTCCGTGCTGCTCCTGTGCCTGTTCTACAGCGTCAAGGTCAAGGGCCTGGGCGGCTGGGGCCACGAGCTGATCACCGCGCCTTTCGGTGCCCACCCGCTGTTGTGGCCCATCAACCTGCTGATGCAGGTCATCGAGTACCTGGCCAAGACGGTTTCACACGGCATGCGGTTGTTCGGCAACATGTATGCAGGCGAGCTCGTCTTCATGCTCATCGCCCTCATGGGCGGTGCCATGGCGGCCTCGTTCTCCGGTGTGATGCTGCCCATCGGGCACGTCATTGCCGGCACCGTCTGGGCGATCTTCCACATCCTGGTGATCACGCTGCAGGCTTTCATCTTCATGATGCTGACCCTGATCTATCTGGGCCAGGCGCATGAGGCGCATTGAGTTTCCCTTTTTCTTTTCGTTTGCTTTAAATCTGTTCTAAGGAGTCATCATGGAAAACATTCTCGGTCTCGTCGCTCTCGCTTGTGGTCTGATCGTCGGTCTCGGCGCCATCGGTGCTTCCATCGGCATCGCGCTGATGGGTGGCAAGTTCCTGGAATCGTCGGCCCGTCAACCTGAGCTGATGAACGACCTGCAGACCAAGATGTTCATCTTGGCTGGTCTGATCGACGCGGCTTTCCTGATCGGCGTGGCCATCGCTCTGCTGTTCGCCTTCGCCAACCCGTTCGCCGCGACCCTGCTGGCCAACCTGCCCAAGTAAGCCGGTTCAACGCCACTCCAGAAAGGTGTTGCCGTGAGTATCAACGCGACCCTGTTCGTTCAGGCCATCGTCTTCTTGCTGCTGGTGCTGTTCACGATGAAATTCGTGTGGCCGCCCATCGCAAAGGCTTTGGATGAACGCGCACAAAAGATCGCTGCGGGCCTGGCGGCCGCCGAGAAGGCCAAGGCTGAACTCGCTTCCGCCAACCAGCGCGTCGAGCAGGAACTGGTTCAGTCTCGCAACGAGACCACCAGCCGCCTGGCCGATGCCGAGCGCCGCGCCCAGCAGATCATCGAAGAGGCCAAGGGCCGTGCAACGGTGGAGGCCAACAAGATCGTGGCCGACGCGCACGCCGAAGCCCAACAGCAGTCCGTGCGTGCCCGTGAAGCCCTGCGTGAGCAGGTCGCTGCACTGGCCGTCAAGGGTGCCGAGCAGATTCTCCGCAAGGAAGTCGATGCCGGTGTCCACGCCGACCTGCTCCAGCGCCTGAAGACCGAGCTCTGAGGACGATATGGCCGAACTTGCGACCATTGCCCGCCCCTACGCGGACGCGCTCTTCGAGGCTACTTCGAGCGACCTCGAAGGCACGGCCGGCTGGATCGGCCAGCTGGCCGCCCTCGCTGCCGATCCGCAGCTCCTGCAGTTCGCTGCCGACCCGAAGGTGTCGCAGGACCAGGTCTTCGACCTGATCTCCGGCCTCCTGCCGCAAGCCTTGCCGGACGCCGGCAAGAACTTCCTGCGCACGGTGATCGACAACGGCCGGCTGGCTGCATTGCCCGAAGTCGCGGCCCAGTACCGCGAGCTCAAGAACGCCAAGGGCGGCACGTCCGACGCGGTGATCTACAGCGCCTTCCCGATCGACGCGGCGAGTCTCGCCGAAGTCGGCGCAGCGCTGCAGCGCCGTTTCGGTCGTCCGCTGAACACGCGTGTGGAATCCGATCCTTCGCTGATCGGCGGCATCCGTGTGGTGGTGGGGGACGAAGTCCTCGACACCTCCGTCAAGGCGCGTCTCGAACAAATGAAAGCAGCGCTCACCGCCTGAGGCGGCGAGCCGCGGTTGGCCCTATTTATTGAAAGAAGGAAAGAGTCATGCAACTCAATCCCGCAGAAATTTCCGAACTGATCAAGAGCCGTATCGAAGGCCTTGGCGTCAGCGCCGACATCCGCAACCAGGGCACCGTGGTCTCGGTGACCGACGGCATCGTGCGCGTGCACGGCCTGTCGGACGCGATGCAGGGCGAAATGCTCGAGTTCCCGCCCACGGCTGACGGCACGCCGTCGTTCGGCCTGGCGCTGAACCTCGAGCGCGACTCGGTCGGCGCCGTGATTCTGGGCGAGTACGAGCACATCTCCGAAGGCGACACCGTGAAGTGCACGGGCCGTATCCTGGAAGTGCCCGTGGGCCCCGAGCTCATCGGCCGCGTGGTGAACGCACTGGGCCAGCCGATCGACGGCAAGGGTCCGATCAACGCCAAGATGACCGACGTGATCGAAAAGGTCGCTCCCGGCGTGATCGCACGGAAGTCCGTCGACCAGCCGATGCAGACCGGCCTGAAGTCGATCGACTCGATGGTTCCCGTCGGCCGTGGCCAGCGCGAGCTGATCATCGGCGACCGCCAGACCGGCAAGACCGCCGTGGCGATCGACGCGATCATCAACCAGAAGGGTCAGAACATGACCTGCGTCTACGTTGCGATCGGCCAGAAGGCTTCGTCGATCAAGAACGTGGTGCGCTCGCTGGAACAAGCCGGCGCGATGGACTACACCATCGTCGTGGCCGCGTCGGCCTCCGAATCGGCCGCCATGCAGTACGTGTCGGCCTACTCGGGCTGCACGATGGGCGAGTACTTCCGCGACCGCGGCCAGGACGCCCTGATCGTCTATGACGACCTGTCCAAGCAAGCCGTGGCCTACCGCCAGGTGTCGCTGCTGCTGCGCCGCCCGCCAGGCCGCGAAGCCTACCCCGGCGACGTGTTCTATCTCCACAGCCGTCTGCTCGAGCGCGCAGCCCGTGTGAACGCCGACTACGTCGAAGCCTTCACCAAGGGTGAAGTCAAGGGCAAGACCGGTTCGCTGACCGCACTGCCGATCATCGAAACGCAAGCCGGCGACGTGTCCGCCTTCGTTCCGACCAACGTGATCTCGATCACCGACGGCCAGATCTTCCTGGAAACCAGCCTGTTCAACGCCGGCATCCGTCCCGCCATCAACGCCGGTATCTCGGTGTCGCGCGTGGGTTCGTCGGCGCAGACCAACCTGATCAAGAACCAGTCGGGCGGCATCCGTACCGACCTGGCCCAGTACCGTGAACTGGCCGCGTTCGCGCAGTTCGCTTCCGACCTCGACGAAGCGACCCGCAAGCAACTCGACCGCGGTGCGCGCGTGACGGAACTGCTCAAGCAGACCCAGTACAGCCCGCTGCCGATCTCGTTGATGAATGCCACGCTGTTCGCAGTGAACAAGGGCTTCATGGACGACATCGACGTCAAGAAGGTGCTCCCGTTCGAACACGGCTTCCATCAGCTGCTGAAGACGAGCCACGCCGCCCTGCTCGAGACCATGGAAAAGCATGGCGCCAAGTGGGACGTCAAGCCCGCCAAGCCGGACGACAGCGCCGAAAAGCAAGCCTTCAAGAAGGTTTGCCAGGACGCCGAAGCCGAACTGCTGGCCGCCGCCACCTCGTTCAAGAAGTCGTTCGCCTGATCGACCCCTTGACCGACGCAAGAAGGAGTTCATATGGCAGCTGGTAAGGAAATCCGCGGCAAGATCAAATCGGTGGAGAACACCAAGAAGATCACCAAGGCCATGGAAATGGTCTCGGTTTCCAAGATGCGCAAGGCGCAAGAGCGCATGCGTGCCGCCCGCCCCTACAGCGAGAAGATCCGCAACATTGCGGCGAACCTTGGCAAGGCGAATCCCGAGTACACGCACGCCTTCATGAAGAAGAACGACGCCAAGGCGATCGGCTTCATCATCGTGACGAGCGACAAGGGCCTGTGCGGTGGCTTGAACACCAACCTGCTGCGCGCCGTGACGGCCAAGCTGCGCGAAGCGCAGGCCGCTGGCGTGGCGATCGAGTCGGTCGCCATCGGCAGCAAGGGCCTCGGCTTCCTGAACCGCATCGGCGCCCGCGTGGTCGCGCATGTCACCCACCTGGGTGACACGCCGCACCTGGACAAGCTCATCGGCCCGGTCAAGACGCTGCTCGACGCTTACGCGGAAGGCAAGCTCTCGGCCGTGTACCTGTGCTACACGAAGTTCATCAACACGATCAAGCAGGAGCCGCTCGTCGAGCAGCTGCTGCCGCTGGCCGAAGACTCGCTGAAAGTCGAGGAAGGCCAGCATTCGTGGGATTACATCTACGAGCCCGATGCGCAAAGCGTGATCGACGAGCTGCTGGTCCGCTATGTGGAGTCGCTGGTCTACCAGGCCGTGGCAGAGAACATGGCGTCCGAGCATTCGGCGCGGATGGTGGCCATGAAGGCTGCCACCGACAACGCAGGCAATGTGATCAGCGAGCTGAAGCTGGTCTACAACAAGACCCGCCAGGCCGGCATCACCAAGGAGCTCTCGGAAATCGTTTCGGGCGCTGCGGCGGCCGCCGGTGTCTGAGCCCTTCGGACCTCAACAGATTTAAATTTTTATCGGAGCAGACATGGCTCAAGCAGAAGCAGTTCAAGGCAAGATCGTTCAGTGTATTGGCGCTGTGGTCGACGTGGAATTCCCGCGCGACAAGATGCCCAAGATCTACGACGCCCTCAAGTTCGAAGGCAGCGCACTGACGCTCGAAGTCCAGCAGCAGCTCGGCGACGGCGTGGTCCGCACGATTGCGCTGGGTTCTTCCGACGGCCTGCGCCGCGGCCTGATCGTGACCAACACGCAAGCCCCCATCACCGTGCCCGTGGGCAAGGCGACGCTGGGCCGCATCATGGACGTGCTGGGCGCGCCCATCGACGAGCGTGGTCCGGTCGACCAGACGCTGACCGCCTCCATCCACCGCAAGGCTCCCGCGTACGACGAACTGTCGCCGTCGCAAGACCTGCTGGAAACCGGCATCAAGGTGATCGACCTGGTGTGCCCGTTCGCCAAGGGCGGCAAGGTGGGCCTGTTCGGTGGCGCCGGCGTGGGCAAGACCGTGAACATGATGGAACTCATCAACAACATCGCCAAGGCTCACTCGGGTCTGTCGGTGTTCGCGGGTGTGGGCGAACGTACCCGTGAAGGCAACGACTTCTATCACGAGATGGCCGACTCCGGCGTCGTGAACCTCGAGAAGCTCGAAGACTCCAAGGTCGCCATGGTCTACGGCCAGATGAACGAGCCCCCGGGCAACCGTCTGCGCGTGGCCCTGACCGGCCTGACCATCGCCGAGTCGTTCCGCGACGAAGGCCGCGACGTGCTGTTCTTCGTGGACAACATCTACCGCTACACGCTGGCCGGTACCGAAGTGTCGGCACTGCTGGGCCGCATGCCTTCCGCCGTGGGCTACCAGCCGACGCTGGCCGAAGAAATGGGCCGTCTGCAAGAGCGGATCACGTCGACCAAGGTCGGCTCGATCACCTCGATCCAGGCCGTGTACGTCCCTGCCGACGACTTGACCGACCCGTCGCCCGCCACGACCTTCGCCCACCTGGACTCGACCGTGGTGCTGTCGCGTGACATCGCTTCGCTCGGTATCTACCCCGCCGTGGACCCGCTGGACTCGACCTCGCGCCAGCTCGACCCGAACGTGGTCGGCGAAGAGCACTACAACGTGGCCCGCGCCGTGCAAGGCACGCTGCAGCGCTACAAGGAACTGCGCGACATCATCGCGATTCTGGGCATGGACGAACTGGCTCCCGACGACAAGCTCGCCGTGGCCCGCGCCCGCAAGATCCAGCGTTTCCTGTCGCAGCCGTTCCACGTGGCCGAAGTGTTCACGGGTTCGCCGGGCAAGTACGTGCCGCTGTCGGAAACCATCCGCGGCTTCAAGATGATCGTGAACGGCGAAGCCGACCACCTGCCGGAACAAGCGTTCTACATGGTCGGCACCATCGACGAAGCGTTCGAAAAGGCCAAGAAGGTCGCGTAAAGCGGCGCACTCGACCGCCTGGCTTCGTTGCCGTGCTCGCCGTACCCATGTACGGCTGTGCGCGGCGCCTCACCAGACGGCCGACTGCTTGCTTTCCGCCCCCTTCTTCAAACAGGGCAAAGGACAACAGATGGCAAACACTATTCATGTGGACGTGGTCAGCGCGGAAGAGTCGATCTTCTCGGGCGAAGCCAAGTTCGTCGCGCTGCCCGGTGAAGCCGGTGAGCTCGGCATCTATCCGCGCCACACGCCGCTGATCACGCGCATCCGTCCCGGTGCCGTGCGCATCGAGACGGCGGACGGCGGCGAAGAGTTCGTCTTCGTGGCCGGTGGCATCCTCGAAGTGCAGCCTGACGCCGTCACCGTGCTGTCCGACACCGCGATCCGCGGCAAGGACCTCGACGACGAGAAGGCCAACAAGGCCAAGGCGGCCGCCGAGGAAGCGCTGAAGAACGCGAAGAGCGACATCGACATCGCGATGGCGCAGTCGGAACTGGCCGTGATGGCTGCGCAGATCGCTGCGCTGCGCAAGTACCGCCAAAAGAAGTAAATCAAAGCCGCTGCCTTCGGGCAGAAGCAAAGAAGGAAGCCACCCCTCGGGTGGCTTTTTTTCGTCCCGCCTTTTCCAGGTTGCGCGCCTGTTTGGTTTGAAATAGGTCGAAGTTAAGCCTTGCCCGGCTGAAGATGCCCTCCTAGTATTCGCCTTCGCGCGGCGACCGATCCTTGGATCGTGCGACCGGCGCCTTTTTCTAAAAAAGAGCGGAGACAAAACGCGTGGCACCTTGGAGCGGCATCACGACCGACGAAATGCGGTTGCTGGAATCGACCTTCTGGTCGGCCGGCGGCTCGCGCCATGCCATGGCCGAACAGCTCGGGTTTTCCAAGAGCAAGGCCAACGGCCTGATCGCCGGACTGGTCGACCAGGGCCTGCTTGCCGAAGCCGGCCTGCAGCGCTCCTCCGGCGGTCGGCGCGCAGAAAACCTCCAGCTCAATGGCGAACTCGGTGTGCTCGTCGGCATCGACATCGGCGCCACCAGCCTCGACGTCGCGGTGCTGCGCCCCGACCTCACGGTGCTGGCCCAGCATGAAGAAGCCGCCGACGTGCGCGAAGGCCCGGCCGTGGTGCTGGCCCGTGTGCGCGTGTTGATGCGCGAGTTGCTGGCCCGCTGCGGCCAGGGCGCCAGGAACGTCATGGGCATCGGCATCGGCGTGCCCGGCCCGGTCAACTTCGAAATCGGCCAGCTCGTGAACCCGCCGCTCATGCCGGCCTGGGACAGCTTCTCGATCCGCGACTACCTGCGCGAAGACTATGCCGCGCCGGTGTTCGTCGACAACGACGTCAACCTGATGGCGCTCGGCGAGCTGTGGCGGCTGCGCCGCTCGCTCTCGAACTTCCTCGTGATCAAGATCGGCACCGGCATCGGCTGCGGCATCGTCTGCCACGGCGAGGTGTACCGCGGCGCGGCGGGTTCGGCCGGCGACGTGGGCCACATCTGCGTCGACCAGGAAGGTCCGCGCTGCCACTGCGGCAACCTGGGCTGCGTCGAGGCGATGGCGGCCGGCCCCGCGATCACGCGCATGGCGATGCAGGCGGCCGAAGCCGGCGAAAGCGAAACGCTCGCCGAATGCCTGCGCACGCGCGGGCGCATCGACGCCTTCGACGTGGGCCAGGCCAGCCGCGGCGGCGACCCGGCGGCCAACGCCATCATCCAGCGCGCGGGCAGCCTGATCGGTCAGATGCTCGCGTCGGTCGTCAACTTCTTCAATCCGTCGCACGTGTTCATCGGCGGCGGCATCACGCGCATCGGGCCGTTGTTTCTCGCGGCCGTGCGCCAGAGCGTCTACCAGCGCTCGCTCGCGTTGTCGACGCGGCACCTGGAGATTCAATACACGCCGCTGGGCACGCAGGGCGGCCTCGTCGGCGCGGGCGTGCTGGCGATGCAGGAAACACTCAAGGCCCGAGGGGTGGCGCCATGACCGCCGTGGAAACCAGCAAAGGCAGCGTGGCCGTCGAGTTCGACGGCGTGGTGAAGGCTTTCGGCCCCGTGCAGGTGCTGCACGGCGTGAGCTTCGCGCTCGCGCCGGGTCGCGTGTACGGCCTGCTCGGCGAGAACGGCGCGGGCAAGTCCACGCTGATGAAGATCCTGTCGGGCTACGAGTCGCTGACCAGCGGCACGTTGCGCATCAACGGTCAGCAGCAGAGCTTCACGAGCTCGCGCGATGCCGAAGCACTGGGCATCGTGCTGATCCACCAGGAGTTCAACCTCGCCGAAGACCTCAGCGTGGCGCAGAACATCTTCCTGGGCCACGAAAAGAAAAAGGGGTTCCTGCTCGACGACGCAGCGATGGAGCGCGATGCCGCCGCCGCACTCGCCGCCGTCGGCCTGGCCATCGACCCGCGCACCAAGGTGCGCCGGCTCATCGTCGCCGAGAAGCAGCTCGTCGAGATCGCGAAAGCCATCGCGCGCCGCGCGCGCCTGCTCGTCATGGACGAGCCCACCGCCACGCTCACGCCCGGCGAGACCGAGCGCCTGTTCAAGCTCATCGCGCAGCTGCGTGCCGATGGCGTGACCATCATCTACATCTCGCACAAGCTCGACGAGGTGGAGCAGGTCACCGACGAGGTGATCGTGATGCGCGACGGCCGCTTCGTGGCGCGCGCGCCCACGCCCGAGGTCTCGCGCCAGCAGATGGCCAACCTCATGGTCGGCCGCGAACTCGCCGACCTGTACCCGCCGCGCGACCTCGTCGTGGCGGCCGATGCGCCCGCCCTGCGCGTGCGCAATTTCAGCGTGCCCGGCTGGGCGCAGGACGCGAGCTTCGAGGTGCGCCCCGGCGAGATCCTCGGCTTCGCGGGCCTCGTCGGCGCGGGCCGCACCGAGCTGTTCGAAGGCCTGCTCGGGCTGCGCCCCGCGAGCGGCACGGTCGAGATGCGCGGCGAGCCCGTGCCGCATGGCAAGGGCTGGCGCAACCCGCGCGATGCCGCCAAGCACGGGCTCACTTACCTCAGCGAAGACCGCAAGGGCAAGGGCCTGCACGTGCACTTCGGCCTGCGCCAGAACCTCACGCTGATGGCCCTCGAGCGCTACGCGCAGCCCTGGCTGAAGCCCGACGCAGAGCGCATCGCGCTCGCCGAGGCGGTGAAGGACTACGGCATCCGCACCGGCTCGCTCGACGTGCGCGCTTCGTCGCTGTCGGGCGGCAACCAGCAGAAGCTCGCGCTCGCCAAGGTGCTGCAGCCGCAGCCCAAGGTGGTGGTGCTCGACGAGCCCACGCGCGGCGTGGACATCGGCGCCAAGCGCGACATCTATTTCCTGATCCAGCGACTCGCCCGCGAAGGCCTCGCGGTGATCGTCGTCTCGTCCGAGCTGATGGAGCTGATCGGCCTGTGCCACCGCGTCGCGGTGATGCGCGCGGGCCGGCTCGTTGCCACGCTGGACGCGACCCACCTGACTGAAGAGGAGCTCATCGCTCATGCCACCGGAACCGCAGACACCTCCACCGCAGCCTGAAGCGGCCGCAGCAACTGCTGCAGCAGCGCACCGCAGCGAGGCCAGGCCGCGCTGGACCGAGCGCCTGCACGGCCTCGGCCCGGTCATCGGCCTCGTGCTGCTGTGCATCGCGGGCACGCTGCTCAACAGCGACTTCGCGACCGTCGACAACGCGATGAACGTGCTCACGCGCACCGCCTTCATCGGCATCATCGCGGTGGGCATGTGCTTCGTGATCATCTCGGGCGGCATCGACCTGTCGGTGGGCTCGATGGCCGCGCTCATCGCGGGCAGCGTGATCATGTTCATCAACTGGGCCGGGCCTGCTTCGGGCTCGCCGCTGATGGCGGTGATGATGGGCGCGGTGCTCGCCGTGGTACTCGGTGCGTTGTTCGGCCTGGCACACGGCCTGCTCATCACCAAGGGGCGCATCGAGCCCTTCATCGTGACGCTGGGCACGCTCGGCATCTTCCGCGCCTACCTCACGTACTTTGCCGACGGCGGCGCGCTCACGCTCGACAACGAACTGTCGGACCTGTACGCGCCGGTGTACTACGCGAGCCTTGCGGGCATCCCGGTGCCGGTGTGGGTGTTCGTGATCGTCGCGATCATCGGCGGCGTCATCCTGAACCGCACCGCCTACGGGCGCTATGTGCAGGCCATCGGCTCCAACGAGCAGGTGGCGCGCTACGCGGCTGTCGACGTCGACCGCGTGAAGATCCTCACCTACGTGCTGCTCGGCGTGTGCGTGGGCATTGCCACGCTGCTGTACGTGCCGCGCCTGGGCTCGGCCTCGCCGACCACCGGCCTGCTGTGGGAGCTCGAAGCGATCGCCGCGGTGATCGTCGGCGGCACCGCGTTGAAGGGCGGCGCGGGCAGCATCACCGGCACGGTGGTGGGCGCGATCCTGCTCTCGGTCATCAGCAACATCCTGAATCTCACCAGCATCATCAGCGTGTACCTGAACGCGGCGGTGCAGGGCTTCGTGATCATCGTCGTCGCATTCCTTCAAAGAGGCCGACGCTAGTTTTCCATTGTTCGTTCGTTCCGTTCCACCACCAAAGAGGAGACATCCAGCATGACGACTTTCACCCGACGCCTCGCGCTCACGGCGGTTGCCACCGCAGCGTTCGCCGCCAGCCTGCCCGCGCTTGCCGCGGAAAAGGTCAACCTCGGCGTGTCGATTCCCGCGGCCACGCACAGCTTCATGGGCGGCATCAACTACTGGGCCAACCAAGCGAAGAAGGACCTCGAGAAGCAGCACAAGGACCTGAAGATCACGATCAAGACCGCAGCCAATGCGCCCGAGCAGGCCAACCAGCTGCAAGACCTGTCGACGGTCACCAAGATCAACGCGCTCGTCGTGTTCCCCTTTGAATCGGCTGCGCTGACCAAGCCGGTCGCGCAGGTCAAGGCCAAGGGCGCGTACGTCACCGTGGTCGACCGCGGCCTCACCGACACCAGTGCGCAGGACGCGTACGTGGCCGGCGACAACACGGCCTTCGGCAAGATCCCGGCCGAGTACATCGTGAAGCAGCTCGGCGGCAAGGGCAATGTGGTGGCGCTGCGCGGCATCGCGACCACGCTAGACAACGAGCGCATGGACGCCTTCAACGCCGTGCTCAAGGGCAGCCCCGACATCAAGCTGCTCGATGCCAAGTACGCCAACTGGAACCGCGACGACGCCTTCAAGGTCACGCAGGACTACCTGACGCGCTTCAAGCAGATCGACGCCATCTGGGCCGCCGACGACGACATGGCCGTGGGCGTGCTCAAGGCCATCTCGCAGGCCAAGCGCGACGACATCAAGATCGTGTTCGGCGGCGCCGGCGCCAAGGACATGGTCAAGACCATCATGGACGGCAAGGACAAGCGCATCGGCGCCGACGTGAGCTACTCGCCCAAGTTCATCTACGACGCGATCAAGCTCACGGCCGAAGCGCGCCTGAAGGGCGAGAAGCTGCCGGCGACGACGATCATTCCGTCGGTGCTGATCACCAAGGAAAACGCCAAGGACTTCTACCACCCGAACTCGCCGTTCTGATGTTCTGAAGAACAGCGGCCCTGCCTTGCTCCCTCTCCCCTCGGGGAGAGGGCGGGGGGTGAGGGCAGCGGCGATGGCGAAAACGGTGCGCGTGCAAACGCCGCCACCCTCACCCTAGCCCTCTCCCCGAGGGGAGAGGGGACAGTTCCCAGGAACACCGAGACGATTGATGACCGACACCCCTCTTCGCACGCTGCGCTGCGCCATGGTCGGCGGCGGTCGCGACGCCTTCATCGGCGCCGTGCACCGCAAGGCCATGGCGCTCGACGGCCAGATCGCGCTGGTCGCCGGCGCGCTGTCGTCGAGCCCGGACAAGGCGCGCGCCTCGGGCCGCGACCTCGGCCTGGCCGACGACCGCAACCACGGCGACTGGCAGGCGCTGCTGGCCGACGAACTCAAGCGCCCGGCCGATGAGCGCATCGACTTCGTCTCGATCGTCACGCCCAACCACGTGCACTACCCCGTGGCGCAAGCCTTCGCGGAGGCCGGCTTTCACGTGGTGTGCGACAAGCCGCTGGTGCACACGCGCGCACAGGCCGATGCGCTGGTCGCCACCGTGGCGAAGCAGGGCACGGTGTTCGGCGTGACCTACAACTACACCGGCTACCCGATGGTGCGGCAGGCGCGCGAGATGGTGCGCTCGGGAGAGATCGGCGAAGTTCGCAAGGTCGTCGTCGAATACAACCAGGGCTGGCTCGCCAGCCACGTCGAAGCCGCGGGCGGCAACAAGCAGGCCGACTGGCGCACCGACCCCGCACGCAGCGGCGCGGCCGGCGCCATCGGCGACATCGGCTCGCATGCCGAGAACCTCGTGGCCACCGTCACCGGTCTCGACATCGAAAGCCTCTGCGCCGACCTCGGCGCGCTGGTGCCGGGCCGCATGCTCGACGACGACGGCAGCCTGCTGCTGCGCTTCCAGGGCGGTGCGCGCGGCGTGCTGGTGGCCTCGCAGATCAACACCGGGCTGGAGAACGACCTGCGACTGCGCGTGTCCGGCACGCTGGGCACGCTCGAATGGCGCCAGGAGCAGCCGAGCCAGCTCGTGCACCTGCCGCACGACGGGCCCCGGCGCGTGCTCACGCGCGGCGCGCCCTGGCTGTGCGAGTCGGCGCGGCGCGCGAGTCGTCTGCCGGCCGGCCATCCCGAAGGTTTCATCGAGGCGTTTGCGAATGTCTATGCGGGCGTGGCGGCGGACATCCGCGCGCGGCTCGCGGGGCAGGTGGCCGATCCGCTCGCGGCCGACTATCCGCGCGTGGAAGACGGCGCGCGCGGCGTGCGTTTCATCGAACGCACGGTGGCCTCGGCCGCCAGCGAATTAAAGTGGACGCCCTGGTAGCTGCGCACCGGCCCCGCTGATCCATGCGGGGCAGGGCGCGGCACCAGCGGCCACCATGACGCATTCCATCGCTTCCGACGCTCTTTCCCCGCAGACATGGCCGCGCGCCCTCTGGCAGCGCTGCCGGACGCTGTGGCTGCTCAAGCTGGCCGGCAACACCGTCGCCACGCTGGGCTTCTTCCCGCTGTACTTCTGGGTCATGCAGAACGCCGGACCCGCGTGGGTGCTGCCGCTCACGGCCGTCGACCGGCTGATCGCGTTCTGGCCGGCGATGCTGCCCGTGTACCTCACGCTGTGGGCCTACATCGCGCTGCCGGTGCTGCTGGCCAAGGACCGGCGCGAGCTGAACACCATCGCCATCGGTTGCGCCGTGATGACCGCGATCGCGCTGGCCGTGTTCTGGTGGATGCCCACGGCGATCCCGAACTTCGCGATCGATGCCGCACTGGGCTCGTCGCTGCACTTCCTCAAGACCTTCGATGCAGCGGGCAACGCCTTTCCGTCGTTGCATGTGTCGTTCTCGGTGTTCGCCTGCCTCGTGCTGGCGCGGCAGCTGCGCGAAGCCGGCGCGCCCCTGTGGCTGCGGCTGCTCAACGTCGTGTGGGCGGTGGCCATCGTGTACTCGACGATGGCGGTGCGCCAGCATGTGCTGATCGATGTGCTCGGCGGCTTCGGGCTGGGTCTGGCGATGGGCTTCGCGTTGCGCGAGCGGCCATCGGCGGCCCCTGTACCGGTCGCGGCGTAGACCGATCGCGGTATTCCTCCGCGCAGGCGCCGACGGTACAAATCGGCATCGCCGTTCACCGAGCCCGCCATGACCTTCCGCCTGTTCTCCCTTGCTGCCGCAGCAGCCTGCCTCCTGGCCGGCCCCGCGTTCGCCATCGACTACCCCGCGCGCAAGCCGGGCCTGTGGGAAATCCAGACCGGTGAGGGCGGCGCGGCCACGGCCAAGACGCCGGGTCAGACCATCCAGCAATGCATCGACGCCGCCACCGACAAGGCGATGCGCGAGATGGGCCAGGGCATGGGCAAGGACATGTGCTCGAAGCAGGACCTGCGCCTCGAGGGCGTGAAGCTCGTCATCGACTCGGTCTGCAAGATCGGCCCGACCACCGCGACTTCGCGCGCCGTGATGAGCGGCGACTTCAGCAGCGCCTACCGCATGGAAAGCAAGTCGACCTACAACCCGCCGCTCATGGGCCGTACCGAAGGCACGAGCCTCATCGAAGCGAAATGGGTCGGCCCTTGCAAGCCGGGCCAGAAGCCCGGCGACATGGTCATGGCCAACGGCATGAAGATGAACCTGCTCGACGCGATGGCGAAGACGCCCGCGCGCAAATGAGCCCATGAGCGCCGGCAAGTAGGCCCAGGCCCACAGCGGCTCGCGGCAAGCGGTCGGCAGCGCGCCGGCTTCGGCGGCTCTACGATGGCGTGCCATGCCTGACACGGTGGATCTCGTCGTCGCCCGGCCCGAGGGCCTGTACTGTCCGCCGGGCGATTTCTACATCGACCCGTGGCGGCCGGTGGCGCGTGCGGTCATCACGCACGCGCATTCCGACCATGCCCGTATCGGCCACGCGCACTACCTCGCGCACACCGACAGCGCCGGCACGCTGCGCGCACGGCTCGGCGCCGACATCCCGCTGCAGACGCTGCCTTACGGCGAGGTCATCAAGCACCACGGCGTGCGCCTGTCGCTGCATCCGGCGGGCCACGTGCTGGGCTCGGCGCAGGTGCGGCTCGCGCACGGCGGGCGCGTGTGGGTCGCCTCGGGCGACTACAAGACCGAGGCCGACGGCACCTGCACGCCCTTCGAGCCCGTGCCCTGCGACACCTTCATCACCGAGTCGACCTTCGGCCTGCCGATCTACCGCTGGCCCACGCAGGCGGTGCTGTTCGCGGAGATCGATGCGTGGTGGCGAGCCAATGCCGAAGCGGGCCGCGCGTCGGTGCTGTTCTGCTATGCCTTCGGCAAGGCACAGCGCATCCTGCATGGCGTGGACGCGTCGATCGGGCCCATCGTCGTGCATGGCGCGGTCGAGCCGCTCAACGCCGTGTACCGCGCGGCCGGCGTGGCGCTGCCGCAGACGCTGCGAGTCACCGACCCCGGTGTCGATGCGGCGCTGCTGAAGCGCGCGCTGGTGCTCGCACCGCCGTCCGCGCAGGGCACGCCCTGGATGAAGCGTTTCGGCAACTACGCCGATGCCTTCGCCAGCGGCTGGATGCAGCTGCGCGGCACGCGGCGACGGCGCGGCGTGGACCGCGGCTTCGTCATGTCGGACCACGCGGACTGGCCGGGCCTGCAGCAGGCGATTGCGGGCACGGGCGCCGAGCGCGTGTTCGTCACGCATGGCAGCGTGCAGGTGATGGTGCGCTGGCTCGGCGAGAACGGGCTCGATGCGCAGGGGTTCAAGACCGAGTACGGGGATGAGGATGACCAGGAAGCGCCCGGTGGGAGTGGGCAAGCGGCGCACGATGGGGACGCTGCCGGCCCCCATCCCGACCTTCCCCCGGAAGGGGAAGGAGCGAAGACATGAAGGACTTCGCCGCGCTTTACCGCGAGCTCGACGCGAGCACGTCGAACCTCGCCAAGCAGGCCGCATTGCAGCGCTACCTGCGCGAAGCCAACGCAGCCGATGCCGCGTGGGCCGTGTACTTCCTCGCCGGCGGCAAGCCGCGCCAGCTCGTGCCCACCAAGCTGCTGCGCCTGCTCGCGCAGGAAGCGGCGGGACTGCCCGAGTGGCTGTTCGACGAAAGCTATGACGCGGTGGGCGACCTCGCTGAGACCATCGCGCTGTTGTTGCCGCCACCGACCGAAGCACATGACCTCGGCCTCGCGGCGTGGGTCGAGCAGCACCTGCTGCCGCTGCGCGAGACCGCGAAGCGCGCGCCCGACGAACTGGCGGACCGCCTGCGTGCGCAATGGCGGCAGCTCGCGGCGGAGGAGCGGCTGGTGTACTTCAAGCTCATCACGGGCGCGTTCCGCGTGGGCGTGTCGAAGCTGCAGGTCACGCAGGCGCTCGCGGCGGTCGGCGGCATCGATGCCAAGCGCGTCGCGCAGCGGCTCATGGGCTACACGCACCTCGGCGCACGTCCGCAGGCCGGCGACTACGCCGCGTTGATCGCGCCGGAGTCCGATGCCGAGCAGGTGCGCAAGACCAGCGGCCAGCCCTATCCCTTCTTCCTCGCGCATCCGTTCAACCTCCCGCTCGACCAGTTCGATGCGGTGCTGGGCCCGCCGGCCGACTGGCTCGTCGAATGGAAGTGGGACGGCATCCGCGCACAGATCGTCAAGCGCGCGGGCGCGGTGTGGGTGTGGTCGCGCGGCGAGGAACTCGTGACAGATCGCTTCCCCGAACTCGCGGTGCTCGGCGAGGCCTTGCCCGACGGCACGGTGCTCGATGGCGAGATCGTGGTCTGGCGCGAAGACAGGGTGCAGCCCTTCGCCGAGCTGCAGAAGCGCCTCGGCCGCAAGACGCTCGGCGCGAAGCTGCTGCGCGACATCCCCGTGGTGCTGCTGGCCTACGACCTGCTCGAATGGGAAGGGCGCGATTTGCGTGCGCTGCCGCAGTCGCAGCGCCGCGTGCTGCTCGATGAACTGGTGATGCGCATGCAGCATCCGTCGCTGCTGCCGAGTCCGCTGCTCACAGGCACCGACTGGCCCGACCTCGCCCGCCAGCGCGAAGCTGCGCGCACGCTGGGCGTCGAAGGGATGATGCTCAAGCGCCGCGACGCGCAGTACGGCGTGGGCCGCACGAAGGACGTGGGCGTCTGGTGGAAGTGGAAGATCGATCCGCTGAGCATCGACGCCGTGCTCATCTACGCGCAGCGCGGGCACGGCCGCCGCGCGAGCCTCTTCAGCGACTACACCTTCGCGGTGTGGGACGGTCCGCCCGAACAGGAAGACCGCAAACTCGTGCCCTTCGCCAAGGCCTACTCGGGACTCACCGATGCGGAGATGGCGCGCGTGGACGCGATCATCCGCAGGACCACGGTCGAGAGCTTCGGTCCGGTGAAGAGCGTCAAGCCGACGCTGGTGTTCGAGCTGGGCTTCGAAGGCATCGCGCGCAGCACGCGGCACAAGAGCGGCATCGCGGTGCGCTTTCCGCGCATGCTGCGCTGGCGCGAGGACAAGCCGGTGGCCGAAGCCGACACGCTGCAGACGCTGGCTACGCTGCTGCCGTCATGAACAAGACGGTCAAGGCGGCGCTCGATGCGTGGTTCGTCTCGCGCGGGTGGAAGCCGTTCAAGTTCCAGCGCGACGTGTGGAAGGCCATTGCCGAAGGCCAGTCCGGCCTGCTGCACGCCACCACCGGCGCGGGCAAGACCTATGCGGTGTGGCTTGGCGCGCTGCAGGTCTTCTCGCAGGCGCGCAAGGAAAGCGCACGGCCCGCCGCACCGCCGCTCACCGTGCTGTGGCTCACGCCCATGCGCGCGCTCGCCGCCGACACGCTGCGCGCGTTGAAGCAACCGCTCGACGCCCTCGGCGAGGAGGTGCATCCGTGGAGCGCCGGTGCGCGCAGCGGCGACACCTCCTCGGCCGAGCGCAGCGCGCAGAACACGCGCCTGCCCAGCGTGCTCGTCACCACGCCTGAAAGTCTCTCGCTGCAGCTCGCGCGCGCCGATGCCCGCGAGGTGCTGGGCCGCGTGAAGATGGTGGTGGTCGACGAGTGGCACGAGCTGCTCGGCAACAAGCGCGGCGTGCAGGTGCAGCTCGCGCTCGCGCGGCTCAGGCGATGGAATCCGGGGCTCGCGGTCTGGGGCATGTCGGCCACGCTGGGCAACCTGCAGGAGGCGATGCATTCGCTGCTGGGCCATGAAGAGGGCGTGCTCGTGCAGGGCCAGATGCCGAAGAAGCTCGTCATCGATTCGCTCTTGCCCGGCCGCGCCGAACGCTTTCCGTGGGGCGGACACCTGGGCCTCACGATGCTGCCGCAGGTGATCGACGAAATCGCCGCAAGCAGCACCACGCTGGTCTTCACCAACACGCGTTCGCAGTCCGAGATCTGGTACCAGGCGATGCTCGAGGCGAAGCCCGAGTGGGCCGGGCTCATCGCGCTGCACCACGGCTCGCTCGACCGCGAGGTGCGCGAGTGGGTCGAGCTGGGCCTCAAGAGCGGGCAGCTCAAGGCGGTGGTCTGCACCTCGAGCCTGGACCTGGGCGTCGACTTTCTGCCGGTCGAACGCGTGCTGCAGATCGGCTCGCCCAAGGGCGTGGCGCGGCTGCTGCAGCGCGCGGGCCGTTCGGGCCACGCGCCGGGCCGGCCATCGCGCATCACGCTCGTGCCCACGCACAGCATCGAGATGGTCGAGGGCGCGGCTGCACGCACGGCGATTGCACAAGGGCACATCGAGGCGCGTCATTCGCCCGACCAGCCGCTCGATGTGCTGGTGCAGCACCTCGTGACGGTGGCGCTCGGCGGCGGCTTCGTGCCCGACGATCTCTACGACGAGGTGCGCGGCACGGCCGCCTACGCATCGCTCTCGCGCGAGAGCTGGCAGTGGTGCCTGGACTTCGTCTCGCAGGGCGGCCCATCGCTCGCCGTGTACCCGGACTACAAGCGGGCCGTGCCCGATGCAGACGGCGTGTGGCGCGTGCCCGATGCGCGGCTCGCGCGGCGCCACCGCATGAACATCGGCACCATCGTGAGCGACGCGAGCATGGCGGTGCAGTACCTGGGCGGATCGAAGATCGGCAATGTCGAAGAAGGCTTCGTCGCGCGCATGAAGCCGGGCGACTGCTTCCTGTTCGGCGGCCGCCTGCTCGAACTCGTGCGCATCCACGACATGACGGCCTGGGTGCGCCGCGCGACCGGCAAGCGTGCCGCCGTGCCGCGCTGGAACGGCGGGCGCATGCCGCTGTCGAACACGCTGGCCGATGCGGTGGTGCAGCAGCTCGCGCTGGCGGGCGAGGGGAATTACAAATCACCCGAGTTGACGTGCGTGCGGCCGCTGCTCGAGATCCAGCAGCGGTGGTCCGCACTGCCGACGCCGCAGACGCTGCTCGCCGAGACGCTGACGACGCGCGAGGGCTCGCACCTCTTCCTCTATCCGTTCGCGGGCCGGCATGTGCACCTGGGGCTGGCGAGCCTGCTGGCCTGGCGCGTGGCACAGCATGCAGCGCGCACCTTCTCCATTGCGGTCAATGACTACGGATTCGAGCTCCTGAGCGCGACCGAGGTCGACTGGCCCGCGCTGCTGCCGCAGGTGCTGCGCCTGCCGGAGGGCACTGTCGACGCCGATGCGCGCACCGTGCTGCTGCACGAGGTGCTGGCCTCGCTCAATGCGGGCGAACTGGCGCAGCGGCGCTTTCGCGAGATCGCGCGCGTCTCGGGGCTGATCTTCCAGGGCTATCCGGGCGAGCGGCGCAGCAGCCGGCAGCTGCAGGCGTCGTCGTCGCTGTTCTGGGAGGTGTTCCGCAAATACGACCCGCAGAACAAGCTGCTGCAGCAGGCCGAGCAGGAACTGCTGTCGCAGGAACTGGAGATCGGGCGCCTGCGCGCGAGCCTCGAACGCATGGCCACGCAAGAGCTCGTGCTGAAGCCGCTCGAACGGCCGACGCCGTTTTCGTTTCCGCTGATGGTCGAGCTGTTCCGCGAGAAGCTGTCGAACGAGAACGTGGCCGATCGCATCGCGCGCATGGTCGAGCAACTGGAAAAAGCCGCGGGCGGCGTGGTCACGGCCGGCGGTGTGGAGCGCGTGAAAAACACGCTGGCGTTCGGGCAGGAGGGGCCGGGCAAGCCGCCCACGCCACGGCGTGAACGCAGGCGGCCGTCAAAGCCGCTGCCGCCGCTGTGAGCGGGTCAGCCGCCGTGTGCCTTTACCCACCGCACGATGTCGGCCGCGCCCATCGCGCCGGCCTGCCGTGCCACCTCGCGCCCGCCCTTGAACAGCGCCAGCGTCGGGATGCTGCGGATGTTGAAGCGCGCGCCGAGCGCGGGCAGGGCCTCGGTGTCGACCTTGGCCAGCCGCACGTGGGGTTCGAGCTGCGCCGCGGCCTGTTCGTAGCCCGGCGCCATCTGGCGGCAGGGGCCGCACCAGGGCGCCCAGAAGTCGACCAGCACGGGGATTTCGTTGCGCGTGATGTGACGGTCGAAGGTGACCGCATCCGGCAGCGCGGTCGAATGGCCGGTGAACAGCGCCTTGTGGCAGCTGCCGCAGTCGGGGGCGCTGCCCAGCTGGTCTGCGCGCACGCGGTTGGTCGTGTGGCAGTGCGGACAGACGATGAGCTTCGGAGGCGATTCGGTCATGCGGAAGAGCTGGGGCTCGCGCGGTTGAATTGCAAGATGGCCGCAGCGTCGGGCGTCTTTTGCGACACTCATCGGCCGTGACTTCCCCGCACCTTACCGCGTCGGCGCTCGCTGTCCAGTGGGCCGGCGAGCTGCTGCACCTGCTGCCCGAGCGCGCGCTCTGGTGGCCCGCCGCGCGCGTGCTCCTCGTCGCCGATTTGCACCTGGGCAAGGCCGCGACCTATCGCGCGCTCGGCCAGCCCGTGCCGGGCGGCACCACGCAGCAGAACCTTGCGCGGCTCGACGCACTCATCGCTCGGCTTGCGCCGCAGCGCCTCGTGTTCCTCGGCGATTTTTTGCATGCGGCGCAGGCGCGCACGGTGCTCGCTGCCGTGGCTGACTGGCGCGCGCGGCACGCCGGCGTGGCGATGACGCTGGTGCGCGGCAACCACGACAGCCGCGCGGGCGATCCGCCCGCGGCACTCGGCATCGACGTGGTCGACGAGCCCTTCCTGCTGGGGCCCTTCGCCTGCTGCCACCATCCGCAATCGCACGCCACGCACTTCGTGCTCGCGGGGCACCTGCATCCGGTCTGCAGGCTCTACGGACCCGGGCGCGACAGCGTGCGGCTGCCGTGTTTCGTGAGCGATGCGCGCCAGGCCGTGTTGCCCGCCTTCGGCGAATTCACGGGCGGCTGGTTGATGGAGAGGGCGCCGGATCGGCGCTTCTACGCGGTGGGCGGTGAGACCGTGTGGGCGCTGCCGCCATCGGATTGATGGTTTTGCTCCTTCCCCCGTTGGGGGAAGGTTGGGATGGGGGCAGGCAGAGCGCTCGATGGACACGCCGCTTGCCCCCACCCCCACCCTCCCCCGGAAGGGGAGGGAGAAAGACAAGGCTCAGAGCACCACGGGCGCGTCGGGCAGCTCGTTGGTGTCGGGCTGGTTCTCGGCCAACGGGAAGTGGGCCATCAGCAGCGCCGACACCTCTTCCAGCGCCAGCGTGATGCCGTCTTCGAAGCGGCCTTCGCGAAAGGCCACGCCCATGCGCAGCGTCATCGCGGCCCATTCGGCGCTGCCCACGTGGGCGTCGATGCCGCGGTCGGCCACGATCTCGATGGCGTGCTCGGCCAGCAGCAGGTAGATGAGCACGCCGTTGTTGTGCGCGGTGTCCCACACGCGCAGCTTGCCGAACATCGCAACGGCGCGCTCGCGGGGCGATGCGTGGCGCCACAGGTACGACATCGGCAGGCCGGCTTCGACGCAGATGCGAACCTCGCCGCTGTGGCGCCGCTCGCTCGCGGCCACGCGGCCGGCCAGGCGCTCCATCGCGTCGGCCGGCAGCACGCGGCGCACGGCGGCTTCGTCGGTCCAGAGATGCCGCCAGATGCGGCCCAGCTTCGAGAGGAACGTGGGATCTGCAGTTGCCATGTGTTTCACCAGTCTCCCGAAGCGCCGCCGCCGCCGAAATTGCCACCGCCGCCGGAGCTGAAACCTCCGCCGCCACCCCCGCCGCCTCCGCCCCAGCTGCCGCCACCACCACCGCCGCTGCTCCAGCCACCCCGCCGCCGCCGCCTCTGCCTCCGCGGCCGGGACCGAACCCGGCGAGGCCGGAGAACAACGACACCATGAGCGCGAGCATCCCGGCGATCACTGCGATCACGGTGCTGGTCGTGAGGAGGAACGCGACCACGCCGATGCCGCCGCCCATGGCGACCGAGCCCATGGTCTTGCCCAGGATGGCGCGCGCGATCGGTGCGCCGACGAAGACACCGACGAACAGGAAGATCGCGAGGTTCTCCCAGTCGAAGCCGTCGTTGCTGCTACTGCTGTTGTTGCTGCGTGAAGGCTCTGGCAGCGGCTCGCCGTCGACCAGGCCGATGAGCCGGTCGACCGCGGCATTGAGGCCACCCGCGAAGTCGTTGTTGCGAAAGCGCGGCTTCATCTCCTCGTCGATGATGCGCACCGCCGCGAGGTCGGGCACCGCGCCTTCGAGCGTCTTGGCCGTGGCGATGCGCATCTTGCGATCGTCCTTGGCGACGATCACGAGGAGGCCGTCGCCCACACCCTTGCGGCCGATCTTCCAGGTGTCACCCACGCGCTGCGTGTAGCTCGCGATGTCTTCGGGCGCCGTGGTCGGCACCATCAGCACCACGATCTGCGAGCCCTTGCGCTGCTCGAAGGCCGCCAGCTTGGTTTCGAGGCCCGAGCGCTGCGCGGCGTCGAGCGTGGCGGTCTGGTCGATCACGCGCGCGGTGAGCGCTGGGATCGGCAGCAGGCTTTGCGCCAGCGCGGGCAGGCCGGCCCATGCAAGGGCTGCGATGAAGATCGCAGCCAGTGCGCGGCGGATCAGGGCAGCGGCCATCGGCGCCGCTTCTTACTTCTTCGGGGTGCCGAAATCGACCGTGGGCGGCGTCGAGATCTGGGCTTCGTTCTGCACCGAGAAGTTCGCCTTGGGCTTGTAGCCGAAGACCATGGCCGTGAGGTTGGTCGGGAAGCTGCGCGAGAGCACGTTGTACTCCTGCACGCTCTCGATGTAGCGGTTGCGCGCCACGGTGATGCGGTTCTCGGTGCCCTCGAGCGTCACGCGCAGGTCGCGGAAGGCCTGGTTGGCCTTGAGCTCGGGGTAGCGTTCCGACACCACCATCAGCCGCGACAGCGCCGACGAGAGTTCGCCCTGTGCCTGCTGGAACTTGTTGAAGGCTTCGGGGTTGTTGAGCGTCTCGGGCGTCACCTGGATCGAGGTGGCCTTGGCGCGCGCCTCGATCACCTTGGTGAGCGTGTCCTGCTCGAAGCTGGCCTCGCCCTTCACGGTGGCGACGATGTTCGGCACGAGGTCGGCACGCCGCTGGTACTGGTTGAGGACTTCGCTCCAGGCCGACTTGCTGGCCTCGTCGAGGGATTGGAAGTCGTTGTAGCCGCATCCGCTGAGGGACAGGACGGCCGCGAGAATCAGGAACCAGCGCTTCATCATCATTTGCATTACCTCCGCAGAAGAAGGCCGAAGTTAGCATAGACGGGGTCATGGCCCTCGATCCGCTCCACGCCCTGCAAGCCGCGAACCGCGCGGTGCCCCACGCTGCCGCACCGCCTGTCGGCACGCTGCTGATTGCGGGCGCGACCGGCGCGCTCGGGCAGGAGTTGCTGCACCGGCTCGCGGGCCGCCACCGCTTTCGGCGCACGCGCGTGCTGGCGCGCGAACCGATGCACGACGGCCTGCCCGGTGTCGAAAGTGTTCTGTGCCCGGCGCTGCCGATTGCGCAGTGGCCGCCGGTCGCGGCCGATGTCGCGGTGGTCGCCTTCGACCCGCCGCGCCTGTACCACGGCCGCGAGCGCGCGCTGTGGCACCCCGACCCTTCCGACCTGCCCGAGCTGGCGCGCTGGCTGCGCGCCAGCGGCGTGCGCACGCTGGTCGTCGTGCAGCCGCACGACCGCGGCCGGCTGCCCGAGGCGCTCAAGCGCGGGCTGGCCAGCCTCGACGAGCAGGCCGTGGTCGCCTGCGGCTTCGAGCGCGTGATCCTGCTGCGCTCGGCGCGCAAGCCCGCCGCCGTGCGCCTGGCCAACGTGGGCGAGCGGCTGGCGGCCTGGATGCTGTCGATCATGCGGTTCATGGTGCCGGCCAACGAGCAGCCGGTGCGCGCGCCCAAGATGGCCGAGCTGGTCGACCTTGCGCTGCGCGTGGCGCCGCCCGGCGTGCACGTGGCCGCGCCCGAGATGGTGTGGCAAGCCGCACAGGGCGCCACCGAGGCGGCGGCGCGCGCGTGGCTGATTCCCGCGTCCGTTTCCGAGACACTCGCTGCCCAGTCACCCGCTGCCACATGGCCGTGACATGGGCAGGGCAAAATCCGGCCTACCCCCTTCGCTCTTGCCCTTCACCGCCATGCCCAAGACCCCTTTCCGCGCCGCCGCGGCCATCGGCGGCACTGCCGACGATGTCGAGGCCGCTTTCTACGAAGCGCTGCAACGCGGCGATGTCGATGCGCTGATGGCCTGCTGGGCCGACGAGGACGAGGTGTTCTGCGTCCATCCGGGCGGCCCGCGGCTGGTGGGCGCGGTGGCGATCCGCGCGGCCTTCGAGCAGATGTTCGGCAACGGCGCCATCCATGCGACGCCGGCGCGCGTGCGCAAGATCGAGTCGCTGGCGAGTGCCGTACACAACGTGCTCGAGCGCATCGAGGTGCTCACGGCCGAGGGCCCGCGCCATGCCTTCGTGCTGGCCACCAACGTCTATCACAAGACCGCGCAGGGCTGGCGCCTGGTGGCGCACCACGCGAGCCCGGGCAGCGCGCGCGAGCCGGACGACGCGAACGATCCGCCGCAGGTTCTTCACTGAGTCCTGCCCCCGAGCGATGGCCTCTTCGTTTCCTTCTTCCTCTTTCTCACCGACGTCGGCGCCGCCCGCTGCACACGACGCCATGGGCTACGTCGCGCCGCGCTGGCTGCCCGGCGGCAACCTGCAGACCATCTGGCCCGCGCTGTGGTCGCGCCGTTTCGACGGACCGGCGCCGGTCTACCGCCGTGAGCGCTGGACCGCACCGGACGGCGATTTCGTCGATGTCGACTTCGCCGACGCGCCGCAGCCCGGGCCCCGGCCGCTGCTGGTGCTGTTCCACGGGCTCGAGGGCTCGTCGCGCAGCCATTACGCCGAGGCTTTCGCGGCCTTTGCCGCGTCGCGCGGCATGGCCTTCGCAGTGCCGCACTTTCGCGGCTGCAGCGGCGAACTGAACCTCGCGCCGCGCGCCTACCACTCGGGCGACTACGAGGAGATCGACTGGATCCTGCGGCGCATGCACGCACAGCACGTGGTGCAGGGCGGCGGCGGGCCGGTGCTGGCGGCAGGTGTTTCGCTGGGCGGCAATGCGCTGCTGCGCTGGGCCTGCGAGGCGGGCGACTCCGCGCGGGCCACGGTCGATGCGGTGGCGTCGGTGTGCGCGCCGCTCGACCTGGCGGCAGGCGGCGAGGCGATCGGGCGCGGCTTCAACCGGCTGGTCTACACGCGCATGTTCCTCGCGACCATGAAGCCGAAGGCGCTCGCCAAGCTGGCGCAGTTTCCGGGCCTGTTCGACCGCGACCGACTGATGGCGGCGCGCGATCTCTACGACTTCGACGATGTGTTCACCGCGCCGCTGCACGGCTTTCGCGGCACCGACGACTACTGGGCGCGCGGCTCGTCCAAGCCGCTGCTGGGCGCGATCCGCGTGCCCGCGCTGGTGGTAAACGCCCGCAACGACCCCTTCATTCCGGCCCGCAGCCTGCCCGGGCCGAACGAGGTCGGGTCGCACGTCACGCTGTGGCAGCCCGCGGGCGGCGGGCATGTGGGTTTTCCGCTCGGCCTGCCGCCGGGGCATGTGGGCGGAATGCCCGAGCGCGTCGGCGGGTGGTTGGCCTACAACCTGTCGTCGGCGCGCGCGCAAAATGGCGCCCATGGATGACATCGTCAAACAAGCCTTGGCCAAATGGCCGAACGTGCCGCACTGCTACGGCTGGCTGGGCCTGGACGCGCGCGGCAACTGGTACATGCGCGACGACCGCACGCAGGCGCAGGGCCCGTTCCGCAGTGCCAAGGGTTCGATGCTGCGGCACGACAAGCTGATCGACTTCATTCACCGCAACTACGAGCACGACGCTGACGGCCAGTGGTTTTTCCAGAACGGGCCGCAGCGTGTCTACGTCGAGCTGGAGGCGGCGCCGCTGGTGTGGCGCGTGGCGCAAGAGGGCGCGAACGCGTTCACGGTCACGGCCCACACGGGCGCGCCCGCCGAGGTGACCGGTTGCCTGCTCGACGAGCACGGCCGGCTCTATCTGGTCGCGCCGGCGGGCCTCGGGCTGGTGCACACGCAGGATGTGGGCATCGCCGCCGAAGCGATCGAGCAGGGACTCTGGACGCCGGAGCCGGTGCAGGCCGTCGACCTGCCGGGGCGCTTCGGGCATGTGTTGAGTCCGGCGGAACGCCACGATGGCGCGGTTGCATAGCTATTGAAAAGATAGCATTCCGGATCGTCCGGGCGTAAAAAAACCGGCTTGCAGGCCGGTTTTTTCATGGGCGCAGGGCGCCGTCGATCGCTTACTTGGCAGGCGCGCTGGCCGCAGCCGAAGCACCTTCGGCCGGCGCGGCAGCCGCTGCCGGACGGTCCGGCACCGGGAACTTGGCGCCACCGGCGTTCGCCAGGTACACCACGGCACGGCCGATTTCGATGTCTTCGAAGTCGCCGCCGCCCTGGGGGGGCATTGCGCCCTTGCCCTTGAGCGCGTGCTCGAGCAGCGTTGCGTAGCCCTGGCCGATGCGCGGGCCCCAGGCTGCGGCGTCGTTCAGGTGCGGGGCGCCGGGGATGCCGGGAGCGCCGTGGCAGGCCACGCATTGGGCCTTGAACACGGCGTCGCCAGCGGCCAGGGGCCGGTTGGCGTCACGGATCTCGATGGCGCCGACCTTCTTCAGGCGCTCGGCCACTTCACGATCGCGCGATTCCTGGGTCACGCCGTAGAGCGCCATGTTGTCGCCCTCCGCGGTACCGGCGGGCTTGGTGCCCGAGACCACATAGGACACGAGGCCCACGATGATCAGGATCGGAATGATGAAAGAGAAAAATACCGCGAGCAGCAGTTGCTTCGGGTTCTTGATCGGGCCGGTATGGGCGTCTTCTGTGGCCTGGTAGTGCGGGTCTGCGCTCATGGCGTCCTCAATATCGGGGGGCTCGTCGGGGGCTTTTTCTAACCAACCGGCGATTATAGAGAGGCCCTTTGCCCGCGCGGGCAATTGACCTCTCCATATCGGACGCGCAGGTGTCTCAACCGCTGTTGCGTGTGGCCCAGCCGCCACCCAGCGTCTTGTACAGCGTGACCTGGTTCTGCAGCTGCAGCAGGCGCGTGGCGACCGCCGATTGCTGCGCCGTGAACAGCGAACGCTGTGCGTCGAGCAGGTCGAGCGCGCTGGCGATGCCGTTGCGATAACGCAGGTCGGAGAGCTTGTAGCGCACCGCCTCGGCGTCGGCCTGCGCGGTCTGCGCGCGTGCCTGCTCGCCCAGCGTGGCGCGGCCCGCGAGCGCGTCCGCCACTTCGCGGAACGCGGTCTGGACCGACTTCTCGTACTGCGCCACCGCGATCTCGCGCCCGGCCTTGGCCGAGTTGAGCCCCGCGATGTTGCGGCCCGCATCGAAGATCGGCAGCGTGACCGTGGGCGCGAAGCTCCAGGCCTTGGTGCCGCGATCGAACAGGTTCGAGAACTCGCTGCTTGCGGTGCCGATGGAGCTCGTGAGCGACACGCGCGGGAAGAAGTTCGCGCGCGCCGCGCCGATGTTGGCGTTGGCCGCAATCAGCTGCTGCTCGGCCGCGCGGATGTCGGGCCGCTCGGTCAGCAGGTCGGAGGGCAGGCCGGCCGGCACGTCGGGCATCGGGCGGATGCCCGCGAGTCCCTTGGTACCACCGGCGGTGGCCTCGGCCGGCACCGGTGCGCCGAGCAGCAGGGCGAGCGCGTTCTCGTCCTGCATGCGGGCGCGCTGCTGTTGCGCATAGGCGGCGCGCGCGGTTTCGGCTTGCGAGTTCGCGGCCTGGAAGTCGATCTCGGACGACACGCCGTTGTCGAAGCGCAGCTTGGTCAGGCGCACCGACTCGTCGCGCGTGACCATCGTCTGGCGCGTGATCTCGAGGAGCTCGTCGTCGGCCAGCAACGTGAGCCAGCCGCTGGCCACGGCCGCGATCAGGCTGATCTGCGCGGCCTTGCGCGACTCTTCGGTGGCCAGGTACTGCGAGAGCGCCTGGTCCTTCAGCGCGCGGATGCGGCCGAAGAAGTCGAGCTCCCACGCGGTAAAGCCGAAGTTGACGCTGTACTGCGAGGACACGCTGCCCTGGCTCGGATCGATCGCCTGGTAGGCGTTGGGGCTCGAGCGCGAGCCCGCGCCCGTGAGGCCGAGCGCCGGGAACAGCGCCGAGCGCTCGATCTGGAACTGCGCACGTGCCTGCTCGATGTTGAGCACCGACACGCGCAGGTCGCGGTTGTTCGCCAGCGCCGTTTGAATGAGGCCCGACAGGCGCGGGTCGGTGAAGAAGTCCTGCCAGGGCAGGGCGGCCGCGGCCTGGCCGGCTGGCTGCGCCGGGTCGCCCGGGAAGGTGGTCGGCACCGGCGCCGCGGGGCGCTCGTAGGTCGGAATCAGCGAGCAGCCCGCCAGCAGCATCGCGGCCGCCAGCACGGTAGGAATCAGAGGTTTCTTAGTCATGTGTTTGGTCTCCCGTGATACCGGCCGCGGCTGCATGCCGCTTGTCGGCTTCGCGTTGGCGCGCGCTGCCCTTGAACAGCGTGCGCACCACCACGAAGAACACCGGAACGAAGATCACGGCCAGGATCGTGCCGGTCACCATGCCGCCGAGCACGCCGGTGCCGATGGCACGCTGGCTCGCCGAGCCTGCGCCCGAAGCCAGGACCAGCGGCAGCACGCCCAGGCCGAAGGCCAGCGAGGTCATGATGATGGGACGGAACCGCAGGTGCGCGGCCTCGAGCGCGGCCTCGACCACGCCGCGGCCCTGCGCCTGCAGGTCTTTCGCGAACTCGATGATCAGAATCGCGTTCTTCGCAGACAAGCCGATGATCGTGATCAGGCCCACCTGGAAGTACACGTCGTTGGAATAGGCGCGCAGCATCGTCGCCACCAGCACACCCAGCACGCCCAGCGGCACCACCAGGATCACCGACAGCGGGATCGACCAGCTCTCGTACAACGCGGCCAGGCAGAGGAACACCGCCAGGATCGCGAAGCCGTACAGGATCATGGCCTGCGAGCCGGCGAGCTTTTCTTCCCGCGACTGGCCGGTCCACTCGAAGCCGAAGCCTTGCGGCAGCTGGCCGGCGAGCTTTTCCATCTCGGCCATGGCGGCACCCGTGCTCTGGCCCGGCGCCGCGTCACCGCTGATGCGGATGGCGGGGTAGCCGTTGTAGCGCACGGTCTGCGTGGCGCCCGAGACCCACTTGGTGGTCGCGAAAGCCGACAGCGGCACCGGTTGGCCCTTGGTGTTGACGGCGTTCAGGCGCAGCAGGTCGTCCGGCTGCATCCGTGCCGGCGCATCGGCCTGCACCACCACGCGCTGCAGGCGGCCGCGGTTCGGGAAGTCGTTGATGTAGCTCGAACCCAGCGAGGTCGACAGCGCACTGTTGATCGCGTCGAAGCTCACGCCCAGGGCGTTGGCCTTGTCGCGGTCGATGTCGATCTCCAGCTGCGGCGCGTCTTCCAGGCCGTCAGGGCGCACCTGCGCGAGGATCTTGCTCTGCGAGGCCATGCCCAGCAGCTGGTTGCGTGCGTTGATCAGCGCCTCGTGGCCTGCACCTGCACGGTCCTGCAGCCGGAAGCTGAAGCCGCTGGCGTTGCCCAGTTCGGGAATCGGCGGCGGGCTCAGCGGGTAGATGAAGGCGTCGCGGATGCCCGACAGCGCACCGAAGGCACGGCCGGCCAGCGCGCTGGCCGAGTGGGCCGGGTCCTTGCGCTCTTCCCAATCCTTCAGCGTCACGAAGGCAAGGCCTGCGTTCTGCCCTTGGCCCGAGAAGCTGAAGCCCATCACGCTCACGATGCTCTGCACTTCAGGCTGCTTCAGGATGAAGCCTTCGACCTGCTGCATCACCGACAGCGAACGCTCTTGCGTCGCGCCCGGGGGCAGCTGCACGTTCACGATGATGTTGCCCTGGTCTTCCTCGGGCAGGAACGAGCTCGGCAGGTGCGTGTAGAAGTACGCGACGGCGCCGATGATCGCGGCGTAGATCACGAGGTAGCGAGCGGCGCGGCGCAGGATGCGCGCGACCACGCCTTCGTAGCCCTTGGCCGTGCGCGAGAAACCGCGGTTGAACCAGCCGAAGAAGCCGCGCTTCTCATGGTGGTGGCCGGCTTCCACCGGCTTGAGCAGCGTGGCGCACAGCGCCGGCGTGAGCGACAGCGCCATGAAGGCCGAGAAGCCGATCGAGGCCACCATCACCGCCGAGAACTGGCGGTAGATGTTGCCGGTCGAACCCGCGAAGAACGCGAGCGGCACGAACACCGAGATCAGCACCACGGTCACGCCGATGATGGCGCCCGAGATCTGCTGCATCGCCTTGCGCGTGGCATCGAGCGGCGACAGCCCCTCTTCGCTCATGATGCGCTCGACGTTCTCCACCACCACGATGGCATCGTCCACCACGATACCGATCACCAGCACCATGCCGAACATGGTGAGCACGTTGATCGAGAAGCCCAGCGCGAGCAGCGTGGCAAAGGTGCCCAGCAGTGCAATGGGCACCACGATGGTCGGGATGATCGTGTAGCGCCAGTTCTGCAGGAACAGGAACATCACCAGGAACACCAGCGCGATGGCTTCGAACAGCGTCTTCACCACTTCGGTGATCGAGATCTGCACGAAGCGCGAGCTGTCGTACGGAATGTCCCACTTCACGCCCTTGGGGAAGTAACGCTCCAGCTCGGCCATCTTGGCGCGCACGGCCTTGGCCGACTTCAGCGCGTTGCCGGTCGGCGTGGGCTGCACGCCGATACCGACCGCCGGCACGCCGTTCAGGCGCGCCGAGGTGGCGTAGTTCTGGCCGCCGAGTTCGACGCGCGCCACGTCTTTGAGGCGCACGGTCGAGCCGTCGGTGTTGGCGCGCAGCACGATGTTCTGGAACTGCTCGACGCTGTTGAGCTGGCCGTTCACCGTCACCGTGGCGGAGATCGCCTGGCCGGGAATGTTCGGCAGGTCGCCGAGCGTGCCCGAAGCCACCTGGGCGTTCTGCGCGCGGATTGCGGTGTTGACGTCGTTGGACGACAGGTTGAAGCCTTGCAGCTTCGCCGGGTCGATCCAGATGCGCATCGCGTTCTCGGAGCCGAACAGCTGGGCCTGGCCCACGCCGTCGATCCGCTGCAGTTCCGGCACGATGTTGCGCGCGGCATAGTCACCGAGCGCCACCGGGTCGAAGTCGGGGTTGTCCGACGACAGCATCGCGAACAGCAGGAAGTTGTTGCGCGACTTGTCGACGCGCACGCCCTGCTGCGTCACGGCCGAGGGCAGCCGCGGCGTGGCGCGCGAGAGCCGGTTCTGCACGTCCACCTGCGCGAGGTCTTCGTTGGTGCCGGCCTCGAAGCTGATGGTGATGGCGCCGGTGCCGTCGGCCTGGGCCACCGATTCCATGTAGATCAGGCCGGGCGAGCCGTTCATTTCGCGCTCGATCACGGACAGCACGCTGTCCTCGAGTGTTTGCGCGGACGCACCGGGGTAGGCGACGTTGATCACGATGGCCGGAGGGGCCACCGGCGGGTACTGCGAGATCGGCAGCTGCGTGATGGAAACGCCGCCCAGCACGATGATGAACAGTGCGATCACCCACGCGAAGATCGGTCGGTCGATAAAGAATTTGGCCATGCGAGGCGCTCCTGATTACTTCTTGTCAGCCGGGGCCGAAGCCGGGCTGGCGGCGGGTGCCGCGGCAGCAGACGCTGCCGGTGCCGCGGGTGCAGCAGCCGCTGGGGCAGCCGCGCCGTTCGGCGCCGGCTTCTGCCAAGGCACCGCCTTCACGGGCGTGCCGGGCGGCATCATCTGCAGACGCTGGAAGCCGTCGACCATCACCTGTTCGCCGGCCTTCAGGCCGTCGAGCACCACCCACTGGTTGTCCTTGGCGGCGCTGATCTTCACGGTGCGCTGGCTCAGCTTGCCGTCGGCCGCGACCACCGTCACGTGGTCACCCTGCTGGGTGCGCGTGACGGCCTGTTGCGGCACCGTGATGGCGTTGGTTACCTGGGCCTGCTCGAGCTTCACGCGCACGTACAGGCCGGGCAGCAGCTCGCCCTTGGGGTTCGGAATCTCGGCGCGCAGCGTGACCTGGCCCGTGGTCGGGTCGACCGTGAGGTCGGAGAACAGCAGCTTGCCGTCCTGCGCATAGTCGGTGCCGTCTTCCAGCACCACGCGGATGCTCGCGGCTTCTTCGCCGCTCGCACGCTTGTACTGGCCGGCAGCCACGGCGCGGCGCAGCTTGAGCACGTCCGAGGCCGACTGCGTGAAGTTCACGTACAGCGGGTTGATCTGCTGCACCACGGCCAGCTCGGTGGCGTCGCCCTGGCCGACAAGTGCGCCTTCGGTGACCAGCGCGCGGCCGATGCGGCCCGCGATGGGCGAGGTGACATCGGCATAGCCCTGGTTGATCTTGGCGGTCTGCAGCAGCGCGCGGTTGGCGGCCACGTCGGCTTCGGCCGTCTTGGCGGAGGCCACGGCCGTCGCGTATTCCTGCTTGCTCACCGCGTTGGCCTCGACCAGCGGCTTGTAGCGGTCGGCCAGTGCCTTGGCCTGCACGGCGTTGGCTTCGGCGCGGGCCAGCGCGGCCTGCGCGTTCTGCGTGGCGGCCACCAGCGGTGCCGGGTCGATGCGGAACAGCAACTGGCCGGCCTTCACGTCGCTGCCTTCGCGGAACTCGCGCTTGAGCAGGATGCCCGGCGTGCGGGCGCGCACCTGGGCGATGCGCGAGGCCTCGAGGCGGCCGGGCAGCTCGGTCACCAGACCCACGTCGGTGGGCTTGACCACCACCACGCCGACTTCAGGCGCCGGACGGGCACCACCGCCGCCACCGCCCGGTCCGGCCGGGGCCTCGCCCTTGCCGCAGGCGGCCAGGAACAGGAGGGAGACGAGGGCCACGGTCGCGAGACGCGGCGAGAACGACAAGGACGGTTGACGCGAGACATGCAGAAGAGGCATGTGATTCCTTTGATGCGAAGACGGGAGATGGCGCGTTTGCGGGAGAGATCCGTAAACCAGCACGGGCAGGCGGGCCATCCGAGAAGCGCGCTAGTTTACATACATTCATGGATGTATAGTGACAGCCATGCAATGGCCCCACGATACGCAAAGGCCGTTCGCTTTACAAATCAGGAGACTTGGTGGCACGTCGTACGAAGGAAGAAGCACTGGCAACGCGGAATCGATTGCTCGATGCCGCGGAGCTGTTGTTTCAGGCGCAAGGTGTTTCGCAGACCACGCTGCAGCAGATCGCGCAGCAGGCCGGCGCGACCCGGGGCGCCATCTATTGGCACTTCAAGGACAAGGCCGACCTGTTCAACGCCATGATGGAGCGCGTGATCCTGCCGCTGGAAACGCCGACCAGGAGCCGGCTCGCCGGCGGCAGCGACGATCCGCTGGCCGAGATCGAGGAGGGCATGATCCACGCGCTGACGCTCGTGGTCGTCGACCTGCAGGTGCGGCGCGTGTTCGACATCGCGACCCACAAGGTCGAATACACGCATGACATGGCCTCGGTGCAGCAGCGCCACCTCGACGCCCGCAACGCCTGCGTGGTCGATTTCGAAAAAGCCCTGCGACTGGCCGCGCGGCGTGCCCGCATCCGGCTGCCGGTGCCCGGAGCGATGGCCGCGCAGGGTATGCATGCGCTCATCGGCGGGCTGATCCAGAACTGGCTGCTCGACCCCACGGCCTTCGACCTCGTGCCGACCGGCCGGCGCACCTTCCGCGTCTACCTGGCCGGGCTCGGCTTCCCGCGCGCGCCGGCCGGCGCCGTCCCGACGGCACAGGACACGGAAACCGCCCCCGCCTGATAGGCCATAATGTGTGGCTCCGGTGCTTTCCGGAGCACCCCTCTCGCTGTATTTCAACGGATAGAATTCGGCCCTCCGAAGGCTGAGATCCAGGTTCGATTCCTGGCGGCGGGACCACCTTCAAGACCGGAAATTCCGCAAGGGCTTCCGGTTTTTTCACTTCTTCCCCGACCCGGCCCCGGCCTTGTGTGACAAGGTCGATCCGGAGATCCGCGCGACCGGGCCGTGACACGCCGTTGCACCCCGTCACCCGGTCGCACGCATGTAAAAATTCCCGCCTATGGAGCTCACCGAACTGGACGAAACCAGCCTCGCAGCACACGCCGCCGAATGGCGTCGGCGCGCGCTGCGCGGCGAGAAACAGGCCCGCGGCATCGCACATGCCCTGGAGGCCGAAATGCGGCGCCGCTTTGGCGATTCGATTCCCCCAAGCCAGAGTGCCGACCTGGACACCCGCCCCCTGGCCCTGCGCCAGCCGCCGCGTCCGTGGTGGAAGTTCTGGTGAGCCGGCCGCGCCCGCGCGGCCTGATCCGACACGTCGCGTAGCCGGTCGTCGGTTGCGGGCCCCCGCCGGCCCTGCCACCATGGCCGCATGGCATACCAACTTCATTACTGGCCCACGATCCAGGGCCGCGGCGAATTCGTGCGGCTCGCGCTCGAGGCCGCCGGCGCCGACTACGTCGATGTCGCGCGGCTGCCCGCGTCGCAAGGCGGTGGCGAGTCCGCGCTGGGCCAGCGGCTCGGCGACCCCGACAACCCGCGCGCCGCGTTCGCACCGCCGTTCCTCATCGACGGCGACATCGTGGTTGGCCAGACCGCTGCGATCCTGCTGTACCTCGGCCCCAAGCTGGGCTTGGCGGGCATCGGCGAATCCGACGGCCTGTGGACGCACCAGCTGCAGCTCACCATTGCCGACGCCGTGGCCGAGGCGCACGACACCCATCACCCGATCTCGACCGGCGACTATTACGAAGACCAGCGCGACGCCGCGGTGCAGCGTGCGCGGGCCTTCCGCGAGGCGCGCATCCCGAAATTCCTGAACTGGTTCGAGCAGGTGCTGCAGCGCAATCCTTCGGGCGACCTGCACCTGGTCGGCGACGTGCTCACTTATGCCGACCTGTCGCTGTTCCAGCTGGTGGACGGCCTGCAGTACGCCTTTCCGAAAGCCGCCGCGCGGGCGCTGGCCGACACGCCGTCGGTCGTGAAACTGCACGCCAACATCCGGCGGCGCCAGCGCGTGCACGACTACTTGCAGAGCCCGCGTCGCATCGCGTTCAACGAGGACGGGATCTTTCGGCGCTATGCCGAGCTGGATGGCTGAGGGCTAAGCGCCGTCGCTGCCGGCTTCGTTGCGAATGCGCAGCGCCAGCTCGTACAGCGTATTGCGCGGCGCGCCGCTGATCTCTGCAGTCAGCTTCACGGCCGTCTTCACCGGAAGTTCTGCCAGCAGCAGGCGCAGCACGCGTTCGCCTTCCGCGCCGCCGTCGCCGCTCACCGCCACGGGGTGCAGCACCAGCGCGAACTCGCCGCGCGTGCGGTCGCGGTCGGCGCTGAACCAGTCGGGCAGTGCGCTGGCGGCCACGGTGGCGATCTCTTCGAACTGCTTGGTGAGCTCGCGGCCCACGGTGATGCGGCGTTCGCCCAGCACAGCCAGTGCGCGGGCCAGGGTTTCGATGCGGTGCGGCGCTTCGAGCAGCACCACGGCGCGCGGCTCCTGCGCGAGCGCCTGCACGGCGGTGTCGCGCTCGCCGGCCTTGGTCGGCAGGAAGCCCGCGAACACGAAGGCGCTGCTGTTGTGCGCGTTGCTCTCGCCGCCGTCGGCCACCAGCCCCGCCGCGCTCACGAGCGTGACGACGCTGCTGGCGCCCGGCAATGGCAGCACGCGGTGGCCGGCCGCGCGCACGGCGGCGGCCAGGCGCGCGCCGGGGTCGCTCACGCCGGGCGTGCCGGCGTCGCTCACGTAGGCGATGCGCTCGCCCTGCGCGAGCCGCGCGACCACGGCCTGCGCAGCCTCGGCCTCGTTGTGCTGGTGCACCGCGAGCAACCGTGCGCCGGGGCGATCGATGCCGTAGGCACGCAGCAGCGTCTGTGTGTGGCGCGTGTCCTCGCAGGCGATCACGTCCACCAGCTGCAGCACATGCAGTGCGCGCAGCGTGATGTCGGCCAGGTTGCCGATCGGCGTGGCGACGACGTAGAGCGTGCCCTGCGGATAATGCTGCGCGCCCGCGGCGTCGTGCGCGGCCGGCAGGGCGGCGCCGAAGGAAGCAGGGGCGAGTGAAGCCAAGAGGTTTCTCCGTAGGGCAGCGAAAACAAAAAACAGGGCAGGGAGCCATGACGACAAGCACCACGACGACAAAGCATCGCGGCGATGCGGCGGAAGACGCCGCGCTCGACCACCTGCGCCAGGCCGGCCTCGTGCCGGTCGCGCGCAATTATCGAACGCCGGGGCGCGGCGGCGGCGAGGTCGACCTGATCATGCGCGATCCGCGCGACGGCACGCTGGTGTTCGTCGAGGTGCGCCAGCGCAGCGCCGGCTCGCACGGCGGCGCGGGCGGCAGCATCACGGCGGGAAAGCAGCGGCGCATCGTGCTGGCCGCGCGGCATTACCTAGGCCGGTTGCGGTCGCTGCCGCCGTGCCGTTTCGACGTGGTGCTGATCGAGGAGAAAATCACCTGGCTCCCAGGTGCCTTCGACGCGGGCTGATTTGCTCGGAAGCCTGTGGAGCAAGCGGCCCATTCCGTGCCAGGGCACCCGTGGAACCGGCTTTGCCGGGCCACCGGGTGCGCCCCCTTGAGGGGGGAGTCGAAGCGACACGAAGTGCGCGAAGATTCGGGGGTGGGCCATTTCAAAACGTCTTGTTTCACGACCCCCAGTTATCATCGCGCCCCATGCTCGAGCAACGGATTCAGCAGCACTTCATTGACAGTGCCGACCTCAAATACCAGACCGGCCCGGTCCTCAGCAAACCCATCTCTCAAGCGATGCAGGCGCTGCTGGCCTGCGTGACCAGCGGCGGCAAGGTGCTGGCCTGCGGGGCCGGCGTGTCGGGCTTGCTGGCCGCGCAGTTCGCCGCCAATTTCGTGGGCCGCTTCGAACGCGAGCGGCCCGAGCTGGGCGCCATCGCGCTGCCCGGCGACACCACCGACCCGGCCGCCGACAGCCCGCAGGCCGCCGATGCCGACCGCTTCGCGCGCCAGGTGCGCGCGCTGGGCCAGGCCGGCGACGTGCTGCTGGTGCTCAGCGCCAGCGGGCATTCGTCCGCGGTACTGGCCGCCGTGCTGTCCGCGCATGAGCGCGACATGACGGTGGTGGCGCTGCTGGGCAACGCCGCGACCGGCCTGGCGGCAGCCGCGCCAGGTGCCGCAGCCACGGGCGGCACCGGCGGCACCATCGGCCGCGCGCTGCGCGAGACCGACGTCCAGATCAGCGTGCCGCACGAGCGTGCGGCGCGCATTCACGAAATCCACCTGCTCGCGCTGCATTGCCTGTGCGACGGCGTGGATGCCCAGTTACTCGGAGAACAGGAAGTTTCCTCATGACCATGACGACCCTGACCAAGGCCTCGACCCAACGTTTCGCTCTGGCGCTCACCCTCGGCGCCGCTCTGGTGGCCGGCCTGTCCGCCTGCGTGCCGCTCGTCGTGGGCGGCGCGGCGATGGTGGGCGTGGGCATGGTGGCGACCGACCGCCGCAGCTCGGGCGCCCAGCTCGACGACCAGGGCATCGAGTTGCGTGCCGCGGCCCGCGTGCGCGACATCGCCAACGACAACATGTACGTGAGCGTCACCAGCTTCAACCGCCAGGTGCTGCTGACCGGCGCCGTCGGCAACGACGCCGACCGCCGCCGCGTCGAGGACGAGGTGAGCCGCGTCGTCAACGTGCGCTCGGTGGTCAACGAACTCTCCATCGGCGCCCCGAGCACCTTCCAGGACCGCTCGAACGACCTGTACATCACCGGCAAGGTGAAGGCCTCACTGCTCGACGCCAAGGACATCTTCGCCAACTCCTTCAAGGTCGTGACCGAGCGCAGCACGGTCTACCTGATGGGCATCGCCACCCGCCGCGAGACCGACCGTGCCACCGAGATCACGCGCGGCGTGACCGGTGTGGCGAAGGTCGTGCGCGTGGTCGAGGTGGTGAGCGAGGCCGACCTCGCGGCGAGCCAGGCGGCCAACCAGTCCGCTGCGCAGCGCGGCGGCACGGGCCCCGCACCGGTCAGCAACGCAACGCCGTCGGCACCGGCTGCGTCCTCGGGTTCGCGCGTGCCGCTGCCGCCGATGGAGCCGCTGCCCGCGCCGGCGGGCGGTGCGACCACCGCGCCGGTCCGCTGAAATACAAAAGCCCGCTTCCGCGGGCTTTTTTCATTTGAGTCGAATGATGAGACTCGAGGTGTCCCAGCGCCTGCCGCCGGCCTGCTGCACGTCGGCATAGAACTGGTCGACCAGGGCCGTCACCGGCACGCGCGCGCCGTTGCGCTTGGCTTCGTCGAGCACCAGGCCCAGGTCCTTGCGCATCCAGTCGACGGCAAAGCCGTAGTCGAACTTGCCGGCGATCATGGTCTTGCCGCGGTTGTCCATCTGCCAGCTCTGGGCCGCGCCCTTGCCGATGACGCCGAGCACGGCCTCCATGTCGAGGCCGGCGCGCTGGCCGAAGGCGATGGCTTCCGACAGGCCCTGCACCAGCCCCGCGATCGCGATCTGGTTGACCATCTTCGCGAGCTGGCCCGCGCCGCTCTCGCCCAGCAGCGTGACCGCGCGCGAGAAGGCCATCGCCACCGGCTTGATGCGTTCGAACACGGCCGCGTCGCCGCCGCACATCACGGTGAGCGCGCCGTTCTGCGCGCCCGCCTGGCCGCCCGACACGGGCGCGTCGATGAAGTGCAGGCCGCGCGCCAGCGCCGCCTTCGACAGCTCGCGCGCCACGTCGGCCGAGGCTGTGGTGTGGTCGACGAGCACGGCGCCGGGCTTCATGCCGGCCAAGGCGCCGTCGTCGCCGAGCACCACCGAGCGCAGGTCGTCGTCGTTGCCGACGCAGCAGAACACGATGTCCGCGCCGGCTGCCGCTTCGCGCGGGGTGGGGGCGTGGCGGCCGGGCGCGCCGAACTCGGCGACCCAGGCCTGCGACTTGGTGGGCGTGCGGTTGTAGACCGTGACCGTGTGGCCGGCCTTGGCCAGGTGCCCGGCCATGGGCCCGCCCATGACGCCGAGGCCGAGGAAGGCCACCGTCTGGGCGGGAACGGATTCGTAGGTGCGGGGGTTGATGCTGCTCATGGCCGACAGCTTAAAGCCAAAGAAAGAAAGCCGGCGCGCCCCGCGGTGCGCCGGCGGGCGGCTTCAGACGATCGCGAAGTGCTCGGTGCCGGCTGCCAGGTCGGTGCTGCGCGCGCGCTGGCTGTTCAGCTTGATCTGCAGGCGCAGGTCGTTGGCCGAATCGGCGTTGCGGATCGCTTCTTCGAAATTGATGGCGTTGCCCTCGAACAGATCGAACAGCGCCTGGTCGAAGGTCTGCATGCCCAGGTTGCGGCTCTTCTTCATGATTTCCTTGATCTCGCCCACCTCGCCCTTGAAGATCAGGTCGGAGATCAGCGGCGTGTTCAGCAGGATCTCGACCGCCGCCACGCGGCCCTGGCCGTCTTCGGTGGGCACCAGCCGTTGCGACACCAGCGAGCGCAGGTTCAGCGACAGGTCCATCAGCAGTTGCGCGCGGCGCTCTTCGGGGAAGAAGTTGATGATGCGGTCGAGCGCCTGGTTGGCGCTGTTGGCGTGCAGCGTGGCCATGCACAGGTGGCCGGTTTCGGCAAAGGCCACGGCGTGCTCCATGGTCTCGCGGTCGCGGATTTCGCCCATCAGGATCACGTCGGGTGCCTGGCGCAGCGTGTTCTTCAGTGCGGCTTCCCAGCTGTCGGTGTCGATGCCCACTTCGCGCTGCGTCACCACGCAGTTCTTGTGCGGGTGCACGAACTCGACCGGGTCTTCCACCGTGACGATGTGGCCGTAGGAGTTTTCGTTGCGCCAATCGACCATCGCGGCCAGCGTGGTCGACTTGCCCGAGCCCGTGGCACCCACCAGGATGGTGAGGCCGCGCTTGGTCATCGCCACGTCCTTGAGAACCTGCGGCATGCCCAGCCCGTCGATGGTCGGCAGCTTGGCGGGAATGGTCCGCAGCACCATACCGACCTTGCCCTGCTGCACGAACGCGTTCACGCGGAAGCGGCCGATGCCGGTCGGCGAGATCGCGAAGTTGCACTCCTTGGTGCGCTCGAACTCGGCCGTCTGGCGGTCGTTCATGATCGAGCGCGTGAGCGCCAGCGTGTGCTGCGCGCCCAGCGCCTGCTGCGACACCTTGGTGACCTTGCCGTCGACCTTGATGGCCGGCGGGAAGTCGGCGGTGATGAACAGGTCGCTGCCGTTGCGGCTCACCATGAGCTTGAGCAGGTCGTTGATGAACTGGCTGGCTTGATCGCGTTCCATGAGAGCGCTCCTTGATGTCTAGATTGAATCTGCCGGCGGCCGACCGCCGGGCCGCCCCAAGGCGGCCGCGCCTCCCCCATGGGGGGTGGAGTTACACGCAGCGCAGCGAAGTGAAAAGCCGGGGGGCCTCATGACTAGCCGGGGAAATTCTCGGGAATCTTGGCTTTACCGCGCGCTTCGGCGGCAGAGATCGTATTGCGGCGCACCAGCTCTGTCAGGTTCTGGTCGAGCGTCTGCATGCCCGAGCCCTGGCCGGTCTGGATGGTGGAGTACATCTGCGCGACCTTGGCCTCGCGGATCAGGTTGCGGATGGCCGGCGTGCCCAGCATGATCTCGTGCGCCGCCACGCGGCCCTGGCCGTCCTTGGTCTTGCACAGCGTCTGCGAGATCACGGCCTGGAGAGACTCCGACAGCATCGCGCGGATCATTTCTTTTTCTTCGCCCGGGAACACGTCGATGATCCGGTCGATGGTCTTGGCGGCCGACGAGGTGTGCAGCGTGCCGAACACCAGGTGGCCGGTTTCGGCGGCGGTCATCGCGAGGCGGATGGTTTCGAGGTCGCGCAGCTCGCCCACCAGAATGGCGTCCGGGTCTTCGCGCAGGGCGGAGCGCAGCGCGTTCGAGAACGACAGCGTCATCGGCCCCACTTCGCGCTGGTTGATCAGGCACTTCTTCGACTCGTGCACGAACTCGATCGGGTCTTCCACCGTGAGGATGTGACCGTACTCGTTTTCGTTGAGGTAGTTCACCATCGCGGCCAGCGTGGTCGACTTGCCCGAGCCCGTGGGGCCCGTCACCAGCACCAGCCCGCGCGGCTTGAGCGCGAGTTCGCCGAAAATCTTCGGGGCGTTGAGCTGCTCGAGCGTGAGGATCTTCGAAGGAATGGTCCGGAACACCGCAGCCGCGCCGCGCGCCTGGTTGAAGGCATTCACGCGAAAGCGCGCGAGGCCGTCGATCTCGAACGAGAAGTCGACCTCCAGGAACTCTTCGTAGTGCTTGCGGTGCGTGTCGCTCATGATGTCGTACACCATGGCGTGCACCGCCTTGTGGTCCAGTGCATCGACGTTGATGCGGCGCACGTCGCCGTTCACGCGGATCATCGGCGGCAGGCCGGCCGACAGGTGCAGGTCGGAGGCTTTGTTCTTGACGCTGAACGCCAGCAGTTGGGTGATGTCCACGGGGCTCCTCGGGCAGGCTTTGGTGACGTTTTGATACGAATTCGGAAGATTATGACGATGATTGGCGACGACCTCCAGCAAGTAAGAGCCCGGATCGACCAGGCCTGTGCAGACGCCGGGCGCGACCCGTCGGCGGTGCGCCTGCTGGCGGTGTCCAAGACTTTCGGGCCGGAGGCGGTGCGCGAGGCGCACGCGGCCGGCCAGGCGGCGTTCGGCGAGAACTACGTGCAGGAGGGTCTGGACAAGATCGCCGCGCTGGCCGATCTGCGCGCGGGGCTCGAATGGCACTGCATCGGCCCTCTGCAGAGCAACAAGACGCGGCCCGTGGCGGAGCAGTTCGACTGGGTTCACAGCATCGATCGCCTGAAGATCGCCGAGCGCCTGTCGGCCCAGCGGCCGGCCCATCTGCCGCCGCTGCAGGTGTGCCTGCAGGTCAACGTGGACGGCGGCGCGAACAAGTCCGGCGTGCCACCGGAAGAGGCTTTGGCGCTCGCGCGGGCTGTGGCGGCCTTGCCACAGCTGCGGCTGCGCGGGCTCATGGCGATCCCCGAACCGGCGGCGGATTTCGCGGCACAGCGCGAACTGTGCCTGCGCGCGCATGCGGTGTTCGAATCGATCCGCGCCGCGGGCATCGCGTTGGACACGCTGTCGCTGGGCATGAGCGGGGACCTCGAGGCGGCGGTCAGTGCCGGCAGCACGATGGTGCGGGTCGGTACGGCGATCTTCGGCGGGCGGGCGCGCAAGCCAGCCTAGGGTCTGTTCAAACCCCGAGCGGCAACCGCGCGCTGCTCTTCACCTCTTCCATCACCGCATACGTGCGCGTCTCGCGCACCCCGGGCAGTTGCCACAGCACGGTGCCGGCGAACTCGCGGTAGGCGGCCATGTCGGCCATGCGGGTCTTGAGGAGGTAGTCGAAGCCGCCGGCGACCATGTGGCATTCCATGATCTCGTCGCGCACCTGCACGGCGGCCTTGAACTGGTCGAACACGTTGGCGGTGGTGCGGTCGAGCAGCACCTCGACGAACACGGTGAAGCCGCGCCCCAGCTTGTAGGGGTCGAGGCGGGCCTCGTAGCCCAGGATGAAGCCGTCGCGCGTGAGGCGCTGCACGCGCGCCAGCACGGCGGTGGGGGAGAGCGCAACGGCCTCCGCCAGCTTGAGGTTGGTGATGCGGCCATCTTCCTGAAGGATCTTCAGCAGGCGCAGATCGATGCGGTCCAGATCAAGCATTCGAGAATTATCCGGCGCACACATCGATCCGCTGCGAGAAATTCGGCCTATTTGTTCAGGCCATAGGAGATAGAACCAAGGAAATGCCGTTCGACTACCCTTTTGTGGCGATTCAACCTACGGGAAGCCGTGGCTGCGCCGAAGTTCAGCGCAGCGTGGGCGCGCCGGGCGCGGCAGCCTGGCGGCCCGAGAGCTGGTCGACGAGCGCGCCGTAGGCCGGACCTTCGCGCAGCTTGGTGTAGGCGGCCTGGGCTTCGCGGTAGCCGGGGCGCGACATGTCAGCGCCGGCTTCGCCCGACTGCTGTGCGGCCAGGCCCGAGCGGATCCACAGTTGCGTGTCGGCGGCCACGGCGGCGCGGCTGTTGGCCGAGACCACGACGGGCTCCTGGCCCATGGTCTCGTTGTAGCCCTGCGTGGGCGCGGTCTTCAGCCACTGCTGGGCGTCGGCCGTCACGGCGGCGCGCGTCGTCGACGACGCGAAGGGCGCGGGACGCGGATCGCCTTCGGCGTAGTTGCCGGCAAAGCTCGGTGCCGCGGCGAGGCCGAGCAGGGCGGCGATGGCGGCGGTGTGCAGCAGGCGGGTGGTGGAAGACAGCGTCATGTTCGTTCACTCCTTGAGGGGGTTGCTTGGTTGGTGAGAACGACTGTACGAAGCGCATCCACGCGAGCGATAACGTCCGGATGACGGTTTTGTCATGTGCGTATCGATCTGCATCGGGCCGCGTCTTGCGGCAGCGCAAGGGGCCTTCCAACTTCTCTTGCATAACCGCCATCGCGGCATGCATAAGCCATGGCGCGCGGCCCGCAGTCGGCATATCGTTGCGCCCATCCATTCCAACCAAGGGATCTTTCATGAACGAGAAACTCTCCTTCGTCAATCCGACGGCCAACAGCCCCTGGGGCACCTACCTGTCGCAGGTCGATCGCGTCGTGCCGTACCTCGGCCCGCTGGCGCGCTGGGTCGAAACCCTCAAGCGCCCCAAGCGCGCACTGATCGTCGACGTGCCGATCGAGATGGACAACGGCACCATCGCCCACTTCGAGGGCTACCGCGTGCAGCACAACATGAGCCGCGGTCCGGGCAAGGGCGGCGTGCGCTTCCACCCCGACGTCACGCTCGAAGAAGTGATGGCGCTGTCGGCCTGGATGACCATCAAGACCGCGGCCGTCAACCTGCCGTACGGCGGTGCCAAGGGCGGCATCCGCGTCGACCCGAAGAAGCTGTCGCTGCAAGAGCTCGAGAAGGTCACGCGCCGCTACACCAGCGAGATCGGCATCATCATCGGCCCGCACACCGACATCCCCGCGCCCGACGTGAACACCAACGCGCAGATCATGGCGTGGATGATGGACACCTACTCGATGAACGTCGGCGGCACCGCCACCGGCGTGGTCACGGGCAAGCCCCTGCACCTGGGCGGTTCGCTGGGCCGCGTGAAGGCCACCGGCCGCGGCGTGTTCGTCACCGGCCGTGAAGCGGCCCGCCGCCTGGGCATGGACCTGCGTGGTGCGCGCATCGCGGTGCAGGGCTTCGGCAACGTGGGCTCGGTCGCGGCCGAACTGTTCGTGGAGGCCGGCGCCAAGATCGTCGCCGTGCAGGACCACACCGGCACCATCGTGAACACCAACGGCCTGGACCTGACGAAGCTCGTGCCCATCTCGCGCACCGACGGCGTGGTCGGCTTCAAGGCCGGCGGCGACATCGTGCCGAACGAAGACTTCTGGGACGTGGCCTGCGACATCCTGATCCCGGCCGCGCTCGAAGGCCAGGTCACGGCCGAGCGCGCCAAGAAGACCACCGCCAAGCTCGTGCTCGAAGGCGCCAACGGCCCGACGGTGCCCGAGGCCGACGACATCCTGGCCGAGCGCGGCGTGCTGGTCGTGCCCGACGTGATCTGCAACGCCGGCGGCGTGACGGTCTCGTATTTCGAATGGGTGCAGGACTTCTCGTCGTTCTTCTGGGACGAGGACGAGATCAACGTGCGCCTCGACCGCATCATGATGAACGCGCTCAACCAGATCTGGGACACGGCCGACAAGCACAAGATCCCGCTGCGCACGGCGACGTATGCGGTGGCCTGCGAGCGCATCCTGATGGCGCGCCAGGAACGCGGTCTCTACCCCTGACGCCCTGACGCGATCTCTGGGGCTTGCAGGGCCTTTTCGGGAACCCCCGGCGCGCCGGGGGCTCGAAGCGAAGCCGCCGGGTGGTTAGCATCCGGTGTCCTTCCCGACCTGCCATGCCCCCCACCTCTTCTGCTGCTTTCTTCTCTTCGCCGGCCCGTGTGCCGGCGTTTCTGTTCCCGAGCCTGCTGTCGGTGCTCGTGCTGGCCGGCTGCGGCACCCTGGGCACGCGCCAGGCCTACGAGCCTGAAGACTTCGACTCGACCACCACCCACACGCGCAACTACGCCGCCAGCGAGGCGCAGACCTGCGAGGCGGCGCGTCGCGCGTTGCTGAGCCAGGGCTACATGGTCACGGCCGCCAACGCCGACCTGGTGACCGCGCGCAAGAGCTTCCAGCCCGCGGCCGAGACGCACGTCGAGGTCGAGTTTCGCGTGGTCTGCGCACGCGAATTGGGTGCGGGCAGCGCCTCGGCCGGGCGCAGCACCGTGGCCTTCGCGACCGCGCTGCAAGACCGCTACGGTTTGAAGAAGGGCAGCAACTCGGCCAGCCTGGGTGTGGGCGCCATCGGCTCGCTCTCTCTGCCCTTCGGCGGCAGCAACGAGGCGATGGTCAAGGTGGCGAGCGAGACGCTGTCCGACGAACGTTTCTACGACCGCTTCTTCACGCTGGTCGAGCGCTTCCTGCAGGGCGGCGGCCCCGACATGCCGGCCGATGCGGCGCCAGCGGACGAGGCACCGAAGCCGACTGCGCGCCCCGCTGCAACGACCTTCCCCGTGTCGCCGTCGCCCAGCCGCGGTTGAGCGGCTGAATACGCGGCGCGCTCAGCGCACCAGCGTCGACTTGCCGAACAGGCTCTCGATCAGCTCCACCGCCACCTCGGCCGTCTGGTTGCGCACGTCGAGCGCGGGGTTGAGTTCCACCACGTCGACCGAGCCCAGCCGCCCCGTGTCGGCGATCATTTCCATGCACAGCTGCATCTCGCGGTAGGTCGGCCCGCCGCGCACGCCCGTGCCCACGCCGGGCGCATCGGCCGGGTCGAGGCAATCGAGGTCGAAGCTCACGTGCAGGTGGGTGTCTTCGTCCACGTCCTGCAGCGCCTCGGTCATGGTGGTGCGCATGCCGTGCTCGTCGATGTGGCGCATGTCGAACACATGCAGGCCGAGCGTGCGGATCGCCTTCTTCTCGTCGTCGTCCACGCTGCGGATGCCGATGAAGCGGATCGCGTCGGGTGCCAGCGCCGCGGGCTCGCCGCTCCAGCCCGTGAGGTCCGCGGGGCCGTGGCCCAGCAGGCACGACACGGGCATGCCGTGCAGGTTGCCGCTGGGGCTCGTGGTCTCGGTGTTGACGTCGGAATGCGCGTCGAGCCACAACACCCGCAGCTTCTTGCCGCGCTGGCGTGCGTGCCAGGCCACGGCGCTGATCGAGCCGATCGCCAGGCAGTGGTCGCCGCCCAGCATCACGGGCACGTGGCCGGCGCCCAGCGCGGTGTCGACGGCGGCGTACACCGAGCGATTCCACGCGATCACCTCGGTGAGGTGGCGCAGCCCGTTGGCGGGTGGCGCCCACGGCGTGGCCGGGCCCGCGAGGTTGCCACGGTCGAGCACCGTGAAGCCCTGGCCCGCCAGCGCCTCGGCCAGGCCCGCCACGCGCAACGCGTCGGGGCCCATGCCCGCGCCGCGCACGCTGGCGCCGATGTCGGTCGGCGCGCCGATCAGTTCGAGGGTGGTGGTGACGGTGACGGCGGTGCTGCTGTTCATGTCGGTCTCCCGATGTGGTGCCAGAGGTAGGCGTAGCCGAGCGCATCCATGAAGGCGGACGCCTTGTTGTCCGCGGCGGCGCTGTGGCCGCCTTCCATGTTTTCATAGAAGCTGCTGTCGTGCCCCAGCGCGAGCAGCTTCGCGTGCATCTTGCGCGCATGCACAGGCCCGACGCGGTCGTCGCGCGTCGAGGTGGTGAAGAGCGCCGGCGGGTAGGGCGTGCCGGCCTTCGCGTTCTCGTAGGGCGAGAAGGTCCGGATGAACTCCCACTCGTCGGGCTGTTCCGGGTCGCCGTACTCGGCAATCCATGAGGCGCCGGCCGACAGCTGCGTGTAGCGCTTCATGTCGAGCAGCGCCACCTCGCTCACGATGGCGCCGTACAGCTGCGGGTACAGCGTGAGCATGTTGCCCATCAGCAGGCCGCCGTTGCTGCCGCCCATGGCGCCCAGGTGCGCGGGCGAGGTGATGCCGCGCGCGAACAGGTCTTGCGACACGGCCGCGAAGTCTTCGCAGGTGCGCAGGCGGTTCTCCTGCAGCGCGGCCTGGTGCCAGCGCGGGCCGTACTCGCCGCCGCCGCGGATGTTGGCCACCACGTACACGCCGCCGCGTTCGAGCCAGGAACGGCCGATGCCGCCACTGTAGCTCGGCTCCAGCGAGATCTCGAAGCCGCCGTAGGCGTACTGCAGCGTCGGGTTCGTTCCGTCGGCTACGAGGTCTTTGGCGGCGATCTCGAAGTAGGGCACGCGCGTGCCGTCCGCCGAGGTCGCGAAATGCTGGCTCACGCGAAAGCGCGAGGCGTCGAAGAAGCCGGGGCTGTGCTTCAGCGGCTGCGGCTCGCCCTGGCCGAGGGTGCCGATGTACAGCGTGGTCGGCTGCAGGAAGCCGCTCACGGTCAGAAAGTAGTCGTCGTTCTCGGTCTCGTCGATGCCGCCGGCCGCCACGCACGAGAGCGCGGGCGCGCCGCCCAGGCTGTCGCGGGCCCAATCGCCCAGGCCGTCCGCCGGCGGTGTGAGCACTTCGAGCCGGTTCACCACGTCGTGCATCACGTTGAGGATGAGGTGGTGGCGCGTCCACGAGTAGTCGTCGAGCGCGGTGGTGTCGTCGGGCTCGAACAGCAGCGTGAGTTCGCGCGCGCCGGCCATGTAGTCGTCGAAGCGCGCGGCCAGCAGCGAGCCGGCGGTGTAGGTGCGGCCGGCCACGGTCCAGTCTTCGCGCGGCTCGATCAGCAGCCACTCGCGCGTGACGCCGGTGTTGGCGTCGTCGGGCACGTCGATCTTGGCCAGCGTGCCGTCGGGCGCGCGCAGCCAGGTCTCGCTGTCGTAGAAGTCGATCTGGCGCGAGACGAAGTCGCGCTCGAAGCCGGGCGTGTGGTCGCTCCAGGCGCTCACCGACATGTCTTCGTGCGCACCCTCGTACACGGTGACGGCCTCGGCCAGCGGCGTGCCGCGTCGCCATTGCTTCACCAGGCGCGGGTAGCTCGAACTGGTCATCGAGCCGGGGCCGAAATCGGTGCCCACGTAGAGGTGGTCGATGTCTTTCCAGGTGACGTGGTTCTTTGCCTCGGGCAGTGCGAAGCCGCCTTCGACGAAGCTCAGGTTCACCAGGTCGAACTCGCGCACCACGTCGGCATCGGCGCCGCCGCGCGACAGTGAAATGAGGCAGCGCTCGTAGGCAGGCTCCAGGCAGTCGGCGCCGTGCCAGACCCAGTTCTCGCCGTCTTCCGCGGCCAGCGCGTCGAGGTCGAGCACGGTTTCCCAGTCGGGCTCGGGCGTGCGGTATTCGGCGAGCGTGGTGCGGCGCCACAGGCCCTTGGGGTGCGCCTTGTCGCGCCAGAAGTTGTAGTACAGCGGACCGATCTTGCTGACCATCGGAATGCGCGCGTCCGAGTCGAGCACCTCAAGCAGGCCCTGCTCGATCGCCTGGAAGTCGGGCGACTGCGCATAGGTGTGAACGGTGCGTGCATTCTGCTGGCGAGCCCAGTCCAGAGCGGCTTCGCCGTCGATGTCTTCGAGCCAGAGGTTGTCGTCGTTGTCGTGCGCAGAGGTCATGCGGCACAGTGTACGAAGCCCCCGTGACCGCGGTGGCCTGTGCGCCGTTGTTGCGGCCTGCGAAGTGCGTTGATTTTTTCATTACAAGTGGACGCGCATTCCCTCGGAGCTTGGGACAAACCCCTGTCTCGCGGGCGCCTTCCCCCGGTGGAAACACTGAAGAAGCGAAGGCCCACGAACGCCATGCCCACGGTATCCTGCCGAACGGCGCTTGCCCCAACGAGGAGAACGACACATGAAACACCTGAGCGGTCTTGATGCCACCTTCCTTCACCTGGAAACCCCCGAGATGCCGATGCACGTGGGTTCGCTCAACGTGCTGGATCTGCCCAAGGGCTACAAGGGCGACTTCTACGAAGACGCCAAGGCGTTCATGGCCAGCCGCATCCACCTGGCCGACGTGTTCACGCGCAAGCTCGCGCTGATGCCTTTCGACATGTCCAACCCCGTGTGGGTGGACGACGACGACATCGACATCGACTACCACGTGCGCCACATCACGCTGCCCAAGCCCGGCACCAACCGCCAGCTGCAGCAGTACGTGGCGCGGCTGCATTCCACGCTCATCGACCGCAGCCGCCCGATGTGGGAGTTCTTCATCATCGACGGCCTGCAAAGCGGCCAGGTGGCGCTGTACACCAAGGTGCACCACGCGGGCATCGACGGACAGGCCGGCGTCGAAGTGGGCAAGGCCATCTTCGACCTCGAGGCCACGGGCCGCGTGGTCAAGCCGCCGCGTTCGCGTCCGCGCAGCAACGGCTACCAGCTGGGCATGGCCGAACTCGCCACCGCCGCGCTGCGCAACACGGCGCAGCAGTACGTCAAGCTCTTCAAGATGGCGCCGGCCATCGCGCGCGCCATCGGCGGCCTGGCCAAGCCCGACGAGAAGGCGGCCGACAAGGCAGCGGCCGCCGCACCGAAGAAGTTCAACCTCTTCGCGCCGCGCACCTCGCTCAATGTGTCGATCACCAACCAGCGCACCTTTGCGGGCCGCACCATCTCGCTGGCCGAGACCAAGTACATCGCCAAGCACTTCGGCGTGTCGCTCAACGACGTGGTGCTGGGCACCGTGGCCGGCGCGCTGCGCCACTACCTGGCCGACAACAACGAGCTGCCGGCCAAGCCGCTGGTGGCCGGCGTGCCCGTGAGCCTGCGCGAGGCCGGCGACCAGACGGCCAACAACCAGGCCAGCATGATCCTCGTGAGCCTGGCCACCGACATCACCGACCCGGTGCAGCGGCTGAAGGCGATCAACACCTCGTCGAACAGCTCCAAGTCGACGATGAACCGCTTCAAGGCCGTGATCCTGGACGACTTCCCGACCTTTGCCGCGCCCTGGCTGATGTCGGGCATTGCGTCGATGGTGGGCCGTTCGGGCATCGTCAACCTGCTGCCGCCGGCGGCCAACGTGGCCGTCTCGAACGTGGCGGGTGCGCCGTTCCCGATGTACTTCGCGGGCGCGCTGGTCACCTGCTACTACCCGGTGTCGATCGCCAGCCACGGCACCGCGCTCAACGTCACCGTGCAGAGCTACAACGGCCGCATGGACTACGGCCTCATCGCCTGCCGCCGCGCCGTGCCCGACATCACCGAGATCGGCGACTACCTGCTGGCCGAGCACAAGCTGCTGATGTCGCTCACCGAGAAGTACCCGGCCGCCGCCGGTGCGACGACGGCGCCCAAGCCCGTGGCCGCGCCTGCGCCGGAAGAGAAGGAAGAAGCCAAGGCTGCAGCACCCGCCCGCAAGCCGGCCGCGCGCAAGAAGGCGCCGGTGAAGGCTGTCGCAGCCAAGAAGAAGGCGCCCGCCAAGGCCATGCCGGTCAAGGCCGCGGCAGCGAAGAAAGCCCCCGCCAAGAAGGCCGCAGCGAAGAAGGCGGCGCCCCGGCCCGCGGCCCGCAAGGCCGCCGCATCGCCCCGCGCCGCTGCGGCATGATCGACAGGCGGGCCCGGCCTGGATAAAAAATTGGGGCAGTTGGACTAGTTTTCCGACCGTTCTAGTTTTCCAGGCCTAGGCCCTGCGGAAGATGATTGGCCCATCGCGATTCCCCGCGAGCCCATCAACTTCAAGGAAATCTCACATGTCCACGCAAACCAACATCGCTTCCGCCGCCATCCACGTCGTCGGCCAGTACAACGACGCCGGCAAGACCCTGGTCGGTGCCTACCGCACCGGCGTGCAGCGCCTGCTGGGCGGTGCCGCTTCGCGTTACAGCGAGTTCCTGGGCAATCGCCAGATTCCGCTGGTGAGCGAGCAGATCAAGGCCAACCTGATCGGCGCGCAAGAGAAGGTGCATGGTTTCCTGTCGAACCGCCTGGACATCGACACCAGCCGCATCGTGAACGCGATGGACCGCGTCGCTGCCGGCACCACCAGCGGCATCGAAACCGTCGCCAACCGCGTCGCCCAGATCGAATCGCCCGCCGCTACCACCGTGCTCAACGCCCTGTCGACCGTGAACCAGCCCTTCGCCACCGTGTCGGTGCAGATCGCTGACCGCATCGTCGCCGGCACCAAGCAGATCGAAGCCCGTGTGAGCGGCACCGAAGAAGCCGCCCCCGTGCGCACCGTGAAGGCCAAGGTCGCTGCGGCCAAGAAGCCGGTTCGCCGCGCTGCCCGCAAGGCGGCCTGATCCCGGGGCGCTGACCGCGCCCTTTTCATTTCTACCGCCCCTGGAGCACCACCGCATGGCGACCCGTCCCGATGACACTGCAAAGTTGAAGAAGAGGGCGGCGCCTGCCAAGAAGGCTCCGGCGGCGAAGAAGAAAGCCGCGCCCCGCAAGGCGGCGCCGGCTGCGAAAACATCGCCTGCAGACACTGCTGCTGCGGGCACCAACAAGGCCGAAGCGCTGCTGCGCGCCGGCCTCAAGGCGCTGGACAACGTGCGCAGCGATGTCGCCAAGCGCCAGGCCAACGTGATCGAAGGCCTGCTCGGCATCGGGCAGGGCAAGGCCGATGCGGCCGGTGCCAAGGCGGCGCTGACGCGCGGCTTCCCCAGCCTCGACACCTTCGGCATCCGCAAGTTCGAGGACGTGTTCGACCAGCGTGTCGCCACCGCCCTGCAACGCCTGGGCATGCCCAGCGCCGACGAGGTGCAGGCGCTGCGCGACGAGGTGGCGCAGTTGCGCGAACGCCTCGCGACACTCGAGAAACCGTCCAGTTCAGGCGGCTCCGGCGGCAAGCGCTGAGCGGCACACAACGCACGCAACACGCCGCTTGTGGCCAGCTCCAACACCACGCGCGATCGCATCCTGCAGACCAGCCTTGCGCTGTTCAACGCACAAGGCCTTCCGGCCGTGTCCACGCACAAGATCGCGGCCGAGCTCGGCATGAGCCCGGGCAACCTGCACTACCACTTCAAGGCCAAGCAGCTGATCGTCGAATGGCTGTTCCGGCGCTTCGAGCAGCGGCTCGAAGTGCTCAACGGGTCGTCGGCGTCTATTGCCGCCATCGACGACCTGTGGCTCGCATTGCACCTGCGCTTCGAGGCCATCGACGAATACCGCTTCATCTACCGCGACATGGCCTTCCTGGCCAGCGAGTACCCGGCCCTGGGACAGCGCGCCCAGGCCATGACCGCGCAGAACCTGCTCGCCGCCCAGACGCTGTGCGAAGGGCTGGTGGCGTCGGGCGTGATCGAGACCAGCGCCGAGCAGGCGCGCATCCTCGCGCTGCAGATGGTCTTCACCACCACCTGCTGGCTCTCGTTCGAGCGGCTGGTGCCGGGACGCGACGCACTGGCGCAGGCCGACCCCGGTTTGGCGGCTTTCTACACACTCACGCTGGTTTCTCCGTATGTTTCCAGCGAATCGAGGGCTTATCTTGATTACCTGAGGGGCAAATACCTCGGATAAATGAAGTCGTCGTCCGACGGGGAATGCAACTTCGCAGCCCCATCGTCGTCCTACAGAAGAAAGAACAGAAAGGAAGCCGCCCTCATGTCCACCGCCACCCACGAACCCATCGCACCGCCGTCGCGCCTGCTCTTGCTGGCCGAAGCGCGCGCCCTCTGGGAAACCGGCGCCGGCCTCGCCATGTGGCCCTTGCTGCAGCTCGCGCCACGCGGCGACGGGCACCCCGTGATCGTGCTGCCGGGCCTGGTGGCCAGCGACATGTCCACGCTGCTGCTGCGCCGCTACCTGTGCAGCCGCGGCTACGACGCGCACGGCTGGGGCCAGGGCCGCAACCTGGGCCCGCGCGCCGGCGTCGAAGACGGCATGGTCGACCTGCTCAAGACCCTGGCCGACAAGAGCGGCCAGAAGGTCAGCGTGATCGGCTGGAGCCTGGGCGGCGTCTACGCGCGGCTGCTGGCCTCGGCGCAGAAGGACCTCATCCGCAACGTGATCACGCTCGGCAGCCCGTTCTCGGGCAGCCCGCGCGCCACCAACGCCTGGCGCGTGTACGAAGGCGTGAGCGGCCAGAGCTCGCACGACCCGCGCCGCATGAAGTTCGTCGAACCCACGCCGCCCGTGCCCACGACCTCGATCTTCAGCCGCACCGACGGCGTCGTCGCATGGCGCTGCAGCCTCGAGAAGACCGGCCCGCAGTCCGAGAACATCGAAGTGATGGCCAGCCACCTGGGGCTCGGCGCACACCCGGCCGTGCTCTACGCGGTGGCCGACCGGCTGGCGCAGCCCGAGGGCGCGTGGAAGCCGTTCAACCGCGGCATGCTCGGGCCGCTGGTGTACCCGGACCCGGACCGCGACGCCTGACCCGAGGCGAACACTCCCCCCATAAAAAGACCGGCAACTGCCGGTCTTCTTCTTTGGGGCTCCAGAGTTGGTTCTTCAGGCCCCGGCCCACACGTCGAGCACATAGCGCTGCTCGGCAATCATCCGGTCCATCCACGCCGCGCTGTCCTGCCCGTGCTCGCGCGCAAGGTCGCTGAGCGTGCGACGCACGTCGGGCTCCATGCGCGAGCCGTCGCCGCACACATACACCACGGCGCCGGCTTCGAGCAGCTTCCACACGGCCGCGCCCTGTTCGCGGATCAGGTCCTGCACGTAGACCTTGCGTTCGCTGGCGCGCGAGAAGGCCGTGTGCAGCTTCATGAGGCCGCGGTGCGACCAGGCCTGCAGCTCCTCGGCATAGATGAAGTCCTGCTCGGGGTGGCGGCAGCCGAAGAACAGCATCGCCTCGCCCAGCGCCTCGCCGCGTTCGACCTGCGCTGCGCGCTCCTGCAGGAAGCCGCGGAACGGCGCGAGGCCGGTGCCCGGGCCGACCATGACGAGCGGGCGCATCGCGTCGTCCGGCAGCCGGAAGCCTTCGGCCGTGGTCTCGCGGATCACGCCGTGCACCGTGTCGCCGGCCTCGGCGCGCGCCAGGAAGTTGGAGCACACGCCCTCGAAGGTGCCGTTGCCCGACATCGCGGGTGCGCTCACCACGCCCACCGTCACGCTGCAGCGCCCCGGCGTCATCGTCGGCGACGAGGAGATCGAGTAGTAGCGCGGCGACAGCGGCGACAGCATTTCCAGGAACACCGCGAACGGCACCTGGCAGGCGCGGTGTTCTTCGAGCAGCTCCAGCAGCGACTTGCGCTTGTGCAGCACCTCGGCCTTGTAGGCAGCCTGCGAGGCCTCGTCGCTGCCCGAGAGCGCGACAAGCTTCGGCTTGGTGAACGGGCACTCGGTGTACGCCGCCAGCGTGGCGATCTGCTTGCGCGTGGCCACGTCTTGCAGCTCGACGTAGTCGCCCAGCAGGCGATCGACCGCGATGACCTGATCGACCGGCAGCGCCGCCTTGCGGCCCGGCACGGCCTGCAGCCGCACGTGCGCCGAGCGGTCGAAGCCGAAGCGCGCCATCGCGCGTTCGACCTGCGCCGGGCTGTTGCGCGGCACCACGCTCAGGTGGTCGCCGGGCACGTAGTTCACGCCCTCGGGCAGTGTCAGCTCGACGTGACGCGTGGAGCGCCCGGCCTCGCCGTGGGCGCCGGCGCTTTGCAGCTCGCGGTTCTCGATCACGCGCAGCGCCACGGCGCCGAGCGCATCGACCAGCGCGTTCTTCTGCGGCGGCGGCAGCTCTTCGAGCGTGTACAGCGGCTCGGCCTCGGCCGGCGTGTCGGCGCCGTTCTTGATGTCGAAGGCCTTCACCAGTGCGGGCCACAGCGCGTCGCTCCAGTCCTGGAAGGCGCCGTCCATGTCCTCGCGCGCATCGCCTTCGCCGCGTGCGTGCACGCGGTCGGCGCCCAAGGCTTCGAGCCGTTCGTCGATGCGGCGCGGCACGGCCTGGTAGGTCGCGGCCCAGTCGGTGTTGCCGCAGCCGAACACGCTGAAGCGCACGCCGTTGAGCGCGTCGTCGGCCTTGTCGAGCCAGCGATGGAACTCCGCCGCGTTGTCGGGTGCCACGCCGTTGTACGAGGCGCAGACGATCGCCACCGCGCCGCTGGCCGGCAACCGCTCGGCATAGTCGTCGAGCGAGGCGAGCTGGGTCGAGAAGCCGCGCAGTTCGCCGGCCTCGGCCAGCTGCCGTGCCAGGTCTTCGGCCGTGCCGAGGTTGGAGCCCTGCAGCACCAGCAGCGAGGTGCCGTGGCGTGCCGCCTGCGGCTTGCGCGCAACCGGCTTGACCGGCGCATCGGGCGCGGCGGTCGTCTCGCCGTTGCCGCGCGGTCGCGAGGCCGGGTCGCGCAGCAGCGCCTTGATCTTGAAGTTCTCGGGCTTGATCGTCAGCGCTTCCTTGATCTTGAGCTTGTAGCCCGTGTGATCGACCAGGGTGAAGCGCTGCAGGATCATGCCCAGCGTGAGCACCGCCTCCTGCAGGGCGAACTGCCGCCCGATGCAGGCGCGCTGCCCGTTGCCGAAGGGCTTGAAGGCGTTCACGGGCCGCTCGCGCTCGGCCTCGCGGCTGAAGTGGTCGGGGTTGAACTGGTCGGCGTTCTCGCCCCAGATGCCCTTGTCACGGTGCAGCGCCAGCGCATGCATGATGACCATGTTGTTCTTCTTGATCGTGTACTGGCCGCCGATCGTCGTGTCTTCCTTGGCGCGCATCGAGATCGCGGGCGCGGTCGGGTACAGGCGAAGCGATTCCTTCAGCACCTGCATCACGTACTGCAGCCGGTTGACCTGCGCGTAGGTGGGCTTTTGCGTGGTGTCGCCGCCGAACACGCTGTCGACCTCGGCCTGCGCCTTGGCCATCGCCTCGGGGTTGTTCAGCAGGAAGTAGATGGCGAACGACAGCAGGCCGCTGGTGGTCTCGTGCCCCGCGATGAGGAACTCGATGCACTCGTCGCGGATCATCTTGTCGGTGAGTTTTTCGCCGCTCTTCTTGTCCACGCCCGCGATCATGTAGCTCAGCAGGTCGGGCTTGGTGGCAATGTCGGCGCCACTCGCACGACGCTCCTCGATGATGTCTTCCACCATCTTGTGCATGTAGCGGATGTCCTTGCGCTGCTGCGCCAGCTCCTTCTTGAGCATCAGCTCCTCGAGCGGCAGGCCGCGCCGGTTCTGCACCGTCTCCAGCGTGCGCACCATCGCATCGACAAAGGGATGAAAGCCCTCGCGGTAGAACGAGTTGAAGCGGTAGCCGAAACCGCACAGGCCGATGGTGTCCAGCGTGAGCGCGGTCATGTCGCGCACCACGTCCACCTCTTCATCGAAATTGAGGCGCTCCCACTTGGTGACCAGCTGCCCCGCGATGTCCAGCATCATCGGGTGGTAGGCCTGCATCGCGCGCTGGCTGAAGTTGGCCAGGAGGATGTTGTGCGGCTTCGACCAGGTCTCTTCGTGCGTGTCGGAGGTGAACAGGCCGTGCGACGCGGCCCGCAGCCGGCGCAGCGCACCGCGTGTGCTCTTGTCGAAGCGCGGCTCTTCGCAGAGCTCGTCGACCAGCGCGGGCGACGACACCACGATCACCGGCATGCCCGGCATGTCGAGCCAGTAGATGCCGCCGAGGTCTTGCGCGATCTTCCACATGTCGAGCACCGGCGAGTCGGAGCCGATGGACAGCAGATTGCCGACGAAGGGTTTCTTCGCCGGGTGGGGAATCGGATGGAGCGAGTTCTTTCCTGCCATGTGTGCCTTCTTGTGCCTACGGTATGGACCCGCTTCGGATGTCCGGGATGCGAATCCGGAGTATCCCGACGGCACAGGGGGCGGGCAGGACGGGGTTTCCCTTAGGAGGCCTGCAGGGCGTTCACACAGGCAGCGTGATCGCCATTCACAGTGGGGTCACAAGCCGGCAGCGTGCCCCGTGCCTAGGGCACCGGGTGCTTCCCGCAGCGAAATCAAGGAGGAGGGCGAAGCCCGGGGGACATTCGCGGAGGGAAGTACCCGGTGGCCTGGGCACGTCCCCCGAAAGCACTCAATCAGGGCCGGACCATCTTGCAGTCGGTCCCTTGCGCCAGCTCGTTCCCGGTATAGACCGCATCGGTGCGGAAGCCGTAGTTGGTGCCTTCCCAGCCCGTCTTCACCGCCTTGCCGTCCACCGGCGCGATGGTGTTCACCACTTGCGGCAGCAGCAGCTGGTGGTCTTCGCCGCGCATGCGCACCGGGCCCACCACCGAGTCGAAGCTCAGGTCTTCGAGTGCGCGCGCCACCTTCACCGTGTCGACGCTGCCGGCCTTGGCGATGGCGGCGGCCAGCAGGCGCGGGGTCAGGTCGATGCGCGGCGCGAGGAAGTCCTTGCCGGTCTTGGCCTTGTAGGCCTTGGCGAGCGCGTCGACCTTCGGCGTGTCGGCTTGGCCCGGGTGCCATTCGGCCACCCACGTGAGCTGCCCGGTCTTGGCCTGCGACACGGCAGTGACCGTGCCGGGCACCGAGCCCGCGCTGTGGTTGAAGTAGCGCAGGTTGTAGCCCGCGTCGCCCGCGGCCTTCTGCAGCAGCGTCATGTCCTGGCCCCAGTTGCCGGTGATGACCGAGTCGGCGCCGCTTTGCTTGATGTTCGCGATGTAGGGCGCGAAATCTTTCACGCGGCCGATCGGGTGCAGCGTCTCGCCGACGAACTGGACGTCGGGGCGCGCCAGGCCCACCAGCTGGCGGCCGTAGCTGGCCCACTGCTTGCCGTGGGCGTAGTCCTGGTTGAGCAGGTAGACCTTCTTCACGTCCGGCGTCTTCTTGATGTAGTTGGCCAGCGCCTTCATCTTCATCGCCGTGTTGGCCTCGGTCTGGAAGTGCCAGAAGCTGCAGCCCTTGCCGGTCATCTCGGGGTCGATCGACGAGTGGTTCAGCACGATCAGTTCCTTGCCCGGGTTGCGCTGGTTCCAGCGCGCCACGGCCAGCACCAGCGCCGTCACCACCGACGAGCCCGAGCCCCCCGTGACGATCGCTTTCGCGCCCTGGTCGATGGCCGCCTGCAGCGCGCTCTGGCTTTCCTGCGCCGAGAGCTTGCTGTCGAACTGCAGCAGCTGCAGCTTCATGCCGCCGAGCACGCCGCCCTTGGCGTTGATGTCCTCGATGGCGTACTGCGTGTGCATCAGCATCAGCTCGCCCACGTTGGCAAACGGCCCCGACAGCGGATCGATGTAGGCGATCTTGTAGGTCGGCTGCGGGGCCTGCGCCTGCGCCGCGGTGCCGGCAATGGCAAACAAAGAGGCAAGGGCGATCCGCGCCAAGGGCGCATGCGTGAGCTTCATGAGGTGTCTCCGGAGGGTGTGTGAAAGACGGACGGGATCAGTGCTTCGCGCGCAGCCCGATCACGCGGCTGGCCAGCTTCGTGAGCTGCGCCACCACCTCGTCGGGCGAGAGGCGCCCGCCCGGGCGGTACCAGCTGTAGAGAAAGCCCGGCAGGCTGCAGGCCGCGAGCGCGGTGATCTTGGTCTCGTCGAAGTCGAGGTCGCCGTCGCGCCGGGCTTCTTCGAGCAGCGGGCACAGCAGGTCGTAGAAGTGGTGCGCGAGCTTCTTCTGCGCTTCGAGGTATTCGGGCCGGTACACCTGCGGCTCGCGGTACGCGAAGAAGGCCACCGGGTGGTGCGCGATGGTGGCGCGGATCAGCCCTTCGATGCCTTGCATGACCTTCTCGCTCGCGCGGCGCGGGTCGGTGGCGGCGAAGTCGAGCGCGGTGAAACAGTCGACCGCGGGGCGCCACGACAGCGTCTCGAAGATCTCCTGCTTGTCGCGGAAGTAGTAGTACACGAAGGGCTTGGTCACGCCCAGCTCGCGCACGATCTGCGCCATGGTCGTGTTGGCGTAGCCCTGCGTGGCAAAGAGCTGCGCCGCCGCCTGCAGGATGCGCTCGCGCTGCAGGTCGGTGCCCTGCGTGGCCGCGCGCTGGCGGCCCGTGCCCTGCGGCAGGTGCGGCTGCGCCGTGTGCGTGGCAGAGGGTTTGTTCGGTGTCGCGGAAGTTATACCCATGGGTAGGATTGTTCGTGCACGATGCCGCATTGGCAAGCGCCGGCCCTGTGCAGGCGGCTATCGATAACCCTGAGAAAGTGACGCCATGGAGACAACGCCCGCCACCCCCGCACGTCTGAAGGAGCTGCCGCCGCGCGTGCAGCAGCCCCTGCACGCCTATCTGCGCGACCATGCGCGCACACGCGGCGACGCCACCGCCTGCCTCTGGTACGGCCAGGCCCTGAGCTGGGCCGAGCTCGACCGCGCGAGCGACGCCTTTGCCGCGCGCCTGCAGGCCCTGGGTGTGGCCAAGGGCGAACCCGTGGTGCTGTTCCTCAACAACTGCCCGCAGTACCTGGTGGCGCACTTCGGCATCCAGAAGATCGGCGCCATCGTCTGCCCGAGCGGGCCGCTCAACAAGGAGCACGAGCTGGCCTACCAGGTCAACGACCTGAAGGCGCGCGTGATCGTCGCGGCCGCGCCGCTCCTGCCGGTGGTGCGCAAGGTGCAGGCCCAGAGCGCGCTCGCGCATGTGTTCGTCGTGCACTACGCCGACCTGCTGCCCGCCGAGCCCACGCTCGACCTGCCGGCCGAACTCGCCGCCGAGCGCACGGCCGAACGCAGCGTGCCCGACGGCTGCGAAGACTTTCTCGCCGTGATGAAGTCCGATGCCAAGCCGCAGCCCGTCGCCATCGACATGGACGACATCGCGCTCATGACCTACACCTCAGGCACCACCGGCCTGCCCAAGGGCGCGATGCTCAGCTACGGCAACGCGCTCTACAAGACGCGCGCCGCCGCCGACTGCAACGGCGTGGGGCCGGACGACGTACTGCTGTCCATCGCGCCGCTGTATCACATCGCCGGCATGCTCATGGGCGTCAACGTGCCCGTGCTCAGCGGCGCCGCCTCGGTGCTGCTGCACCGCTTCGACCCGCGCTCCGTGCTGCAGGCCATTGCCACCTACAAGGTGAGCTGGTGGTACAGCATCGCGCCGATGAACGTCGCCTGCATGCAGGTGCCCGACATCGCGAGCTTCGACCTGTCGAGCCTGAAGATGAATCCGGTGACCAGCTTCGGCATCGCCTTCACCGAGCCGCTCGCGGCGCAGTGGCGTTCGCACGCAAAGAACTGCAGCTCGTTCGAGGCCGCTTACGGCCTGAGCGAAACCCACACCTGCGACACCTACACGCCGCACGAAGCGCCGCGCTGGGGCACGCAGGGCGTGCCGGTGCCGGGCGTGACCATCCGCATCATCGACACCGAGACCCAGGCCGACATGCCCACGGGCGAGGTCGGCGAGATCGTGCTCACCAGCGCCGGCTCGTTCAAGGGCTACTGGAACAAGCCCGAGGCCACGGCCGCCACCTTGCGCAACGGCTGGGTGCACACGGGCGACATGGGCAAGCTCGACGCCGACGGCTACCTCACCTTCATCGGCCGCTTCAAGGAAATGATCAAGGTCTCAGGCTACAGCGTGTTCCCCGAAGAGGTCGAGACCATCCTCATCAAGCACCCGGCGGTGGCGCAGGCGGCGGTCATTGCGCAGCCAGACCCCGAGAAGGGCGAGGTCGTGAAGGCCTTCATCGTGCGCAAGCCCGGCGCTGCGCTCGAGGCCGATGCACTCGTGGCCTGGGCGCGCGAGAACATGGCGAGCTACAAGGCGCCGCGCGCCGTGAGCTTCATCGACGCACTGCCGACCACCGGCGCGGGCAAGGTGCTGCGCCGCCTGCTCAAAGACAAGACCTGAAAGAAAGGCTGACTGCGTGTTTTCCAAAGTTCTGATTGCCAACCGCGGCGAGATCGCCGTGCGCCTGGTGCGCGCGCTGCGCGACCTGGGCATCGCCAGCGTGGCAGTGCATGCACGCGACGACGCCACCGCGCTCCACGTGCAACTGGCCGATGTGGCCGTGGCGCTCGATGCGACCGGCCCCTCGGCCTACCTCGACGTGGCCGCGTTGATCGCCGTGGCGAAGGCACAAGGCTGCGATGCGGTGCATCCCGGCTACGGCTTCCTCAGCGAGCGCGCCGACTTCGCACAGGCCTGCGCCGATGCGGGCCTGGTCTTCATCGGCCCCACGCCCGAACAGTTGGGCCTGTTCGGCGACAAGGCCCGTGCGCGCGAACTCGCCGCGCAATGCGACGTGCCCGTGATGCCCGGCAGCGCCGGCGCGGTGACGCTCGCGCAGGCGCAGGCCTTCTTCGCCGAGCAGCACGCGCAGGGCGCGGGCGTGATGGTCAAGGCCATCGGCGGCGGCGGCGGGCGCGGCATGCGTGCCGTGCTCACGGCCGACGAACTGCCCGAGGCGCATGCGCGCTGCATGTCCGAAGCCAAGGCGGCGTTCGGCATCGAGGGTGTGTACGTCGAGCGCCTGATGCGCAACGCGCGGCACATCGAGGTGCAGGTGCTCGGCGACGGCAGCGCCGTGGCCAGCCTCGGCGAGCGCGAGTGCACGCTGCAGCGTCGCTTCCAGAAGCTGGTGGAGATCGCGCCGAGCCCGTCGCTGCCCGAGACGCTGCGCGCGCAGGTCACGCAGGCGGCGTTGCGCATGGCCAAGGCCGTGGGGTATCGCGGGCTCGGCACGTTTGAATTCCTGGTCGATGCCGCATCGACCACTCTGCCTTTCGTCTTCATCGAAGCGAACCCGCGCCTGCAGGTCGAGCACACGGTGACCGAAGCGGTGACGGGGCTGGACCTCGTGCAGCTGCAGATCGCCGTCGCCTCGGGCGACACCTTGAGCGCGCTCGGCGTGGAAGCCGATCGCACGGCGCCGCAGCGCGGCTTCGCGGTGCAGTGGCGCATCAACGCCGAGACGCTCGATGCGCAAGGCAACGCGCGCCCCGCGGGCGGCACGCTCGCGCGCTTCGACCTGCCGGCCGGCCCCGGCGTGCGTGTCGACACGCACGGCTATGCGGGCCTCGCGCCCTCACCGCACTACGACACGCTGCTGGCCAAGCTCATCGTGCATTCGCCGTCGCCGCGTTTCGCGGACGCGCTGCGCCGCTCGCTGCGCGCGCTCGACGAATGCCACATCGACGGCATCGCCACCAACCTGCCGCTGCTGTGCGCCATTGCCGCGCGGCCCGAGTTCGCCACGCAGGCCGTGCACACGCGTTTCGTGGAAGCGCACCTGGGCGATCTGCTCGCGGACGCGAAGGCGTTTGAAAAGCACACGAAGAAGGTGACGGCTCCAGCCGTCGCGAGCGCTCTGGTGCAGGAAGAGGGCGAAGACGACGGCCTCACCGTCAAGGCACCGATGCCCGCGAAGCTGGTGCAGTTCGAAGTCGCCGTGGGCGACGTGCTGCCCGCCGGCGCACAGCTCGGCGTGCTCGAAGCCATGAAGATGGAGCACCTGCTGCACGCGCCCGCGGCCGGCCGCGTGCTGGCGCTGCTGGCCGCACCCGGCGACTACCTCGTCGAAGGCCAGTCGCTGGTGCGCCTGGAGGCCGTCGATGCGCAGGGTGTCGAGGCGCAGGCGCGCATCGCGCACGACCTCGACGCGATCCGTCCCGACCTGCAGAAGGTCATCGACCGCCATGCGCCCACGCTCGATGCCAACCGCAAGGCGGCGGTCGACAAGCGCCATGCGCAGGGCGGTCGGACCGCGCGCGAGAACATCGCCGACCTGTGCGACACGGCCGAAGACCCCGGCAGCTTCATCGAGTACGGCGCGCTCGCCATCGCCGCGCAGACGCGCCGCCGCTCGCTCGAAGACCTCATCGCCAACACGCCGGCCGACGGCATGGTGACGGGGCTGGGCAGCATCAACGCGAAGCAGTTCGGCCCGGAGAAGTCGCGCTGCGCCGTGCTCGCCTACGACTACACGGTTCTGGCCGGCACGCAGGGCATGCGCAACCACCACAAGACCGACCGGCTGCTCGCGGTGGCGCACCAGCTCAGGCTGCCGGTGGTGCTGTTCGCCGAAGGCGGGGGCGGGCGGCCAGGCGACACCGACATGCCGATCGTCGCGGGCCTGAACAACCACACCTTCAGCCAGTTCGCGGCGCTGTCGGGCAAGGTGCCGGTCGTCGGCATCGTGCACGGCCGCTGCTTCGCGGGCAACGCGGCGCTGCTGGGCTGCGCCGACGTGATCATCGCCACCAAGGGCAGCAACATCGGCATGAGCGGCCCCGCGATGATCGAAGGCGGCGGCCTGGGCACCTTCGCGCCCGAGCAGATCGGGCCGAGCAGCGTGCAGTCGCGCAACGGCGTGATCGACATCCTGGTGGAAGACGAAGCCGCTGCGGTCGCTGCGGCCAAGCAGTACCTGTCGTACTTCCAGGGCCCGGTGAGCGACTGGCAGTGCGCCGACCCGCGCACGCTGCGCCACGTGGTGCCCGAGAACCGGCTGCGCGTGTACGACGTGCGCGCCGCGATGCGCGGCGTGGCCGACACCGGCTCGCTGCTCGAGCTGCGCGCAGGTTTCGGCGCGGGCATCGTCACGGCGCTGGCGCGCATCGAGGGCAAGCCGGTCGGCCTCATGGCGAACAACCCGCACCACCTGGGCGGCGCGATCGACGTGGAGGCGGCCGACAAATCCGCGCGCTTCATGCAACTGTGCAACGCCCACGGGTTACCGATCGTGTCGTTGTGCGACACGCCCGGCTTCATGGTCGGGCCCGAAATCGAGGCGCAGGCGCAGGTGCGCCACGTGTGCCGCATGTTCATGGTGGCCTCGCATTTGCGCGTGCCCTTCTTCGCGGTGGTGCTGCGCAAGGGCTACGGCCTGGGCGCGCAGGCCATGACCGCCGGCGGCTTCGATGCGCCCGTGTTCACCGTGGCCTGGCCCACCGGCGAGTTCGGCGCGATGGGCCTCGAAGGCGCGGTGCGACTGGGTTTTCGCAAGGAGCTCGCGGCCGTGCCCGAGGGCGCGGAGCGCGACGCGCTGTTCAAGCAATTGGTGGCGCAGCAGTACGCCAACGGCGAGGCGATCCACATGGCGCAGACGCTGGAGATCGATGCCGTGATCGATCCGGCCGACACGCGCAGCTGGCTGGTGCGCGGGCTGGCCTCGGCGACGCGGCCGGCGGAGGCGGCCTCGGCGTACGTCGACACTTGGTAACTTCAGGCTAGACCTCGTCACCTGCGCGGGCAAGGCGGCTCCGTACACTGGGCCGCTTTTGCACGCATGAATCTTCTCGCCCGTTGGCGCGCCCGTCTGCGCGACGCCTCCAATTCCCCCGCACACTGGATGGTCGTTCTCGGCCTTGTGGTGCTGCTCGCGGGTGTGCAGGCGGTCGGGGCCGACCAGCCCGTGCGCCAGCCGGCCGACGCGCGCTGGGTCGCGAGCTGGGCCGTGGCGCCGCTGGACTTCCGCGAACTGGCCGCGAACCCGCGCACCGCGTCCATGGGCGGACCGGGCGCCCATGTGTTCCAGGGCCAGACCTTGCGCCAGTTGCTGCAACCCACGCTCGATGGCGAGCGTGTGCGCGTGCGCGTGTCCAACCGCTTCGGCAAGGAGCCGCTGCGCATCGCTGCCGCCACGGTGGCGCTGGGCACCGGCGCGACCGCGGTCTCGCCCGCCTCGTTGCGCACCTTGCGTTTCGGCGGGCGTGCCACCGTCACCGTGGCACCGGGGGCCGAGGTCTGGAGCGACGGCGTGGCGCTGGCGGTCGAGGCCGGGCAGTCGGTGGCGGTCAGCCTCTTCTTCGACCGTGCGACGCCGTTCGCCACGGCCTATCTGCTGTCTGCGGACACGGGTTGGGTAGCGGCCGGCAACGCCGTCACGGCGCCCAAGCTGCCGAAGGCCACGCCGCTGCCGATGAACCACATCGTGACCGGCCTCGACGTGCTCACGACGAAGCCGATGCGCACCGTGGTCGCGTTCGGCGATTCGATCACGGCGGGGGGCGGCGAGTCGGGCGCCGGCGCCTACCCGGACATGCTAGCGACGCGGCTGCGCGACAGTCCGCAGGCCGCGCAGGCGGTGTCGGTGATCAACATGGGCATCGGCGGCAACCGGCTGCTGGTGGACGGCATCGGCCCCAACGGCCTGTCGCGCTTCGCACGCGATGCGCTGGGCCAGAGCAGCGTGACGCACGTCATCGTGCTGCTCGGCACCAACGACATCGGCCGCAGCGTGTTCGCGATGCTGCCTGCCGCCGGCGTGGCACCGCACGAAGTGCCCACCGCCGAGCGCATCACCGAGGGCCTCGGGCAGCTCGTGAAGCAGGCGCGCGCCAAGGGCGTGAAGGTGCTGCTGGGCACCGTGCCGCCCTTCGGCAACACGCCCTACGCCACCGAGGCCAACGAGGCCATGCGCGAGGCCGTGAACCGCTGGGTGCGCAGCCGCCAGGACGTGGACGGCGTGATCGACTTCGATGCCGTGCTGCGCGACCCCGCCGCGCCGCGTCAGCTGAATCCCACATTCGACAGCGGCGATCACCTGCACCCCAACCGCGCCGGCCACGCGGCCATGGCCGCGGCCATCGACCTGCGCGAACTGCAGGAATAAAGCACGCGCGCGGGCGCGAAACAGCTCTACACAAGATTTCGCGCACCGCTTACAGGCGCTTCACACGGCCCCGGCAGCATGAAGGCTCCTCCAACAACCATGGGGCTTTCTCATGAAAACACTCGCAGTCGCTCTTTCCATCGGTGCCGCCTCGCTGCTGTCCGTGGGCGCCCTGACCGTTCCCACGGCCGCGCAGGCGCAGGCGGTGATCACCATCCAGGGACCGCCGCCCCCGCCGCGCTACGAGCGTGTGCCGCCGCCGCGCCGCGGCTACGTGTGGGCACCGGGTCACTATGAGTGGCGCGGCGGTCGCCATGTGTGGGTGCGCGGCATGTACGTGCGGGCCCGCCCGGGCTATGCCTACCGTCCGCCGGAATGGCGCGAGAACAATGGCCGCTGGGAATACAACCGCGGCCGCTGGGACCGTGACGGCGACGGCGTGCCGAACCGCGATGACCGGCGCCCGAACAATCCGTACCGCAATTGATTGATTGATTGAACTGATCGCGCGCGGCGTGCTGCCCGGCTAGCGGATGCTCACCAGCTCGAGCACTTCGCTGACCTGGAACGCGCCGCCGCTCGCGCCGCCGCGTGTCTGCACCTCGAAGCGGACGACGCGGCCCAGCTCCGGCGAGAACCACACGCTGGCGCGGTAGGCGCCGTACTGGTTGCCGCTCCAGGCGCCCGCGTTCGCGAAGCGCTGGGTGTAGCCGCGGTAGTTGATCTTCACCACCTTCACGTCGCGGCCGTTGACCGGCAGCGTGGCGCCGTCGTCGTCCACCACGGTGGCGCGCACGTCCATCTTGACGCGCGTGCCGCCCATGGTGGCGTCGTATTCCGAGGCCCACGGCGCATCGGGCTGCAGGCTCGGCCGGGCCCAGCCGCCCGGCGGCATGACGCTGTCGAACTCGCCGGCCACGGCCGTCGTGACGCTGACGACCTCGCCGCCGGGCTTTTCGACGTAGCCGCCGTTGTTGAAGCTGAGGCGGTCGTCGGTGGTGGTGGCCGGGTCCGCGCGGTAGATCACCTTGCGGTGCGTGTTGGTGAGGCGGTCGTGCAGTTGGTACTCCACGAGGTTCGGACGCTGCAGCGACGCTGGAGCCGGCTGCGCGGCGAGGCGCTCGATGGCGCGTTGGCCGCGCGTCGGCAGGTCCGCGATCCACGCGGCGGGCATGGCGAGGGTCGCCGGGGCCGAGCCCGCGACGAGTCCCACCAGGCGACCTTGCGCGTCGAACAGGCCGGCGCCTGCGAGGCCCGCCTCGGTCGGCGTGGCCAGTTGCAGCGATTCGAGCGCGCCCGCGGCATTGCGGCGCACGCCACCGAGCATGGACATGCCGAGTGTCAATTCACGACCGCGTGGCGCGCCGATGACGTACAGCGGCATCCCGACCTGCAGCGCGCCTGCGGGCACGACGCCCAGGGTCGGCGATGCGAGGTTCGCGACGCGCAACTGGCACAGGTCGCGTTCGACGTCCGGGTGCTCCAGCACGGCGCCGTAGCTCACGTTGTCACGGCGCAGCACCACGGCGCTGGCCCTGGCCAGCAGCTTGCAGCTGGTGACGGCTGTGCCCGGGCCGGTGGCCACCGCGCTGCCCGTGGCCATGAGCTTGCCCTGGGCGTCGCTGGGCTGCACGACCCAGACGCTGGGCGAGACGCGCGCAAACAGCACGTCGGGCGCCAGCGGGGCGCCGCTGCCGCGTGCGTCCTGGGCGAAGGTGGCGGGCGCTGCCAGAGCGGCAGCGAGGGCAAAAAGCGGAAGCTGCAGGCGCATCTGGGAGCGGCGGTTGGGTGGGTTAGCGGAAGACGACCGTGCGGTGGCCGTTCAGCAGCACGCGGTGCTCGCTGTGCCACTTCACGGCGCGGGCCAGCACCTGGCTCTCGGTGTCGCGGCCGCGGGCCGTGAGGTCTTCGACCGTGTCGGTATGGTCGGCGCGGGCCACGTCCTGCTCGATGATCGGGCCTTCGTCAAGGTCGGCCGTCACGTAGTGGGCGGTGGCGCCGATCAGCTTCACGCCGCGGTCGTGTGCCTGGTAGTAGGGCTTGGCGCCCTTGAAGCTGGGCAGGAACGAGTGGTGGATGTTGATTGCGCGGCCGGCCAGGCTCTTGCACAGGTCATTGCTCAGGATCTGCATGTAGCGCGCGAGCACCACGAGTTCGGCGCCCTCGGCCTCGATGATCTCCAGCTGCTTGGCCTCGGCCTGCGCCTTGGTCGCGCCCGTCACCGGGATGTGGTGGAAGGGCACGTTGTAGCTGGCGGCCAGCTGGTAGAAGTCGCGGTGGTTCGAGATGATGGCGCGCACGTCGATCGACAGCAGGCCGCTCTTCCAGCGAAACAGCAGGTCGTTCAGGCAGTGGCCTTCCTTGCTGACCAGGATCACGGTCTTCATCGGCTCGGCGGCGGCGTGCAGTTGCAGGCTCATGCCGAAGCCGGTGGCGAAGGTCTTCAGCTCCTCGCGCAGCACGGCTTCGCTGTGCGCGCCGCAGGCGAAGCGCACGCGCATGAAGAACAGGCCGGTGCCGTGGTCGTTGTATTGGGCGGCCTCTTCGATGTTGGCGCCGCGCTCGAGCAGGAAGCCCGAAACGGCGTGCACGATGCCCGTCCGGTCGGGACAGGAGAGGTTCAGGATGTAGGCGGGCGTAGTGGTCGTCATCAGGGGCAGGATTGTGGCAGGGGTGCCAGAATCGCGATTTTCCTCGACCACATAACCGCAGGAGCGAGACATGGCCTTCCAGGACTTCAACATGGACAACCAGTGGTTGCCCTTCACGCCCAACCGCCATTTCAGGAAAGACCCGCGGGTCTTCGTGGCGGCCGACGGCATGACGTTCACCACGCACGACGGCAAGAAGGTCATCGACGGCATCTCGTCGCTGTGGTGCGTGGGCGCGGGCCACAACCGCAAGCCGATCAACGAGGCGATCAAGAAGCAGCTGGACACGCTGGACTACGCCACCGCCTTCCAGGTCAGCAACGACAAGGCCTTCAAGGCGGCCGAGATGATCGCCGCGCTGGCCCCCGGCGACCTGAACAAGGTGCTGTTCTGCAACTCGGGCTCCGAGGCCGCCGACACCTCGATGAAGGTGGCGCTGGCCTACCATCGCGCGCGCGGCGAAGGCCACCGTAACGTGTTCATCGGCCGCGAGAAGGGCTACCACGGCGTGGGCTTCGGCGGCATGTCGGTGGGCGGCATTCCGGGCAACCGCAAGGTGTTCGGCTCGGCCTTCTTGCCGCGCGTGGACCACATGCGCTTCATTCACGACCCGGTGAACCACGCCTACATCCACAACCAGGAGCCGGTGTGGGCCGAAGACCCGCTGGTCGAACTCGAGAACCGCATCCTGCCGCTGCATGACCCGAGCAACATCGCCGCGATCATCGTGGAGCCAGTGGCCGGTTCGGCCGGCTGGTACCTGGGGCCGCAGGGCTACCTGAAGCGGCTGCGCGAGATCTGCGACAAGCACGGCATCCTGCTGATCTTCGACGAGGTCATCACCGGCTTCGGGCGCATGGGCACCAACTTCGCGTCCGACTTCTTCGGCGTGGTGCCCGACATGCTGAACTTCGCCAAGTGCGTGACCAACGGCGTGATTCCGCTGGGCGGCGTGATCTGCCGCGACAAGCTCTACGACGCGATGATGAAGACCGACGCGCCCGAGCATGTGGTCGAGTTCTTCCACGGCTACACCTACTCGGGCCATCCGGTGGCCTGCGCGGCGGCGGTGGCCACGCTCGATCTCTACAAGGAAGAAAACCTGTTCGCCCGCGCCGGCGAAATGGGCAAGGTGCTGGGCGATGCCTTCCACAGCACCTTCAAGGGCCTGCCGAACGTGATCGGCATCCGCAGCCTGGGCCTGGCGGCGGCGGTGGAGCTGGCGCCGATTGCGGGCTCACCGGGCAAGCGCGCGTACGACGTGTTCCTTGACTGCTTCCACAAGGGCGCGCTGGTGCGTGCCGCGGGCGACGTGCTGGTGATCGCGCCGCCCTACATCGTCGAGAAGCAGCACATCGACACGCTGGTCAACACGCTGGCCGATTCGATCAAGAAGTTCGCTTGAGCACGCCCGCGCAGTAGTCCACCGGCGGCAGCGCCGGCGTGCGCCAGGTGGCGTCGTAGGCTGTGTCGTCTTCGGCCGCACCGCCGGCCTGCAGGTGGACGGTTTTCACCGACACGTCCGTCGGCAGGTGCTGCGGCACGCCCAGCACCTTGGTGACGTGGCCGGCGCCGGCAATCAACACCACCGTCTTGCCCGGTTGGCGCGCCTTCACCACCGCCTGCGCCATGGCGCGGTCGCGCCCGACCTGGATGCGGGTCATGGGGCCGATCTGCGATTCGGGCAGCAGCTTGCAATGGCCTTCGCGCACGGCCTCCTGCTGCATGGCGTAGGCCTCGCCGTTGAGCTGCACGTCGAGCGAGACGTCGGCCATCGCGTCCTTCATGCGCGCACGCGGCAGGTTGGCGCCGACCACGGGCACGCCGGCGCGCACGGCCGTCATCACGCTGGGGCCGTAGCGCTTCCAGGGCCAGGCCTTGTCGTTCCAGCCGAGGGCCGTCTGCACCTGGGCTTCGGTCGCGGTGGCGGGCAGGCGGGCGCTGCTGCGGCCTTCCTCGGCCATTTCGAGCGCCAGCGCGGCGAGCTGGCCGCGCTCGGCCAGGGCCTGCACGGTCTCGCGTTCGAGCATGTGGTGTTCGAGGGCGTCGTGCTGTTCGCCGAGCAGCAGGGCATCGGCCGGCAGCAGCGCTGCGACGCGGCGCGCGACGGGCGCCTCGGCGGACAGCGCGGCGCAGCCGGCGAGCAGGGCGGTGGCCATCAGCGGCGCGAGGAGCCGGGAAGCGCAGTAAACGCGGGAGGGGCGAAGGAGCATCCCGCCATACTATGCCCCGCGCCCCGCCCCGGGATGTCGTCCTTTTCCGCCGCTTTTTCTTCCCGTGTCGTTCCGCTTTCCCTTTCGCGTGCTGGCCACGCTGCTGCTGGCGCTGGCCGCCGCCCTCGTGTGTGTCGCGCTGCACACCCCGCTGCCCTGGATGATCGGCCCGCTGTTCGCGGTGTCGCTGGCCTCGATCGCGGGCCTGCCGACTGCGAGCCACACGCCGCTGCGCAACATGGGGCAATGGGCCATCGGCACGGCGCTGGGCCTGTATTTCACGCCGGAGGTGGTGACGTTGGTGGCCGGCGTGTGGTGGGCGATCTTGCTGGCCATCGGCTGGGCGCTGCTGCTGGGCTGGGCCTTCGGGCGCTGGCTGCACCGCGTGCATGCGGCGCGCATGCCGCATGTGCCGGCGAAATCCATGAGAGCCACGACTTACTTCGCAGGCGCCATCGGCGGTGCGTCGGAGATGACGTTGCTGGCCGAATCGGCCGGCGCGCGCACCGACCTGGTGGCCGCCGCGCACAGCCTGCGGCTGATGGTGGTGACGGTGACGATTCCGTTCGCGATGCAGTGGAGCGGGTTGCACGGCCTGGAGATCAACCCGCCCGGCGTGCGCGAGGTGAACCCGGCCGGCCTGGCCCTGCTGGTGCTGGCCACCGGCGTGGGCGGGCTCGCGATGCGGGCGCTGGGCCGCACGAATCCGTGGTTCATGGGGCCGCTGCTGGTGGCGATGGGTTTCACGGTCGCGGGGCAGTCGCTGTCGGCCGTGCCGACCTGGCTGTCGAACACCGCGCAGCTCGTGATCGCCGTGAGCCTGGGCGTGCGCTTCAGCCGCGAGTTTCTGCACACGGCGCCGCGCTGGCTCGGCTCGGTGGCGCTGGGCACGGTCGGCATGCTGGTGCTGTGCGCCGGCGCGGCGTGGCTGCTGGCATGGGCGACGGGGCTGCATCCGGCCACGATGATCCTGGGCACCTCGCCCGGCGGCATTGCCGAAATGTCGATCACGGCCAAGGTGCTGCAGCTCGGCGTGCCGGTGGTCACGGCGTTCCAGGTGTGCCGGCTGGTGGCGGTGCTGCTGATCGTGGGGCCGATGTACCGGTGGACCGAGCGCTGACGGCCCGGGAGACAGGCAAAGAAAAAGCGCCCCGCGGGGCGCTCGTTTCATTTCGGCGGCGCAGGCCGCTCAGTGCACCAGCACCGGCGTGTGCGCCAGCTCGGCGTAGCCCTCGAGCGTGTCCTCGACCTCTTCCTGCGTGGGCGTGTTGAGCTGCCACGCGGCGATCTGCTGCTGGAACAGCTCGGCCCAGGAACCGTCGAGATAGACCTCCTTGCCGGAGCGCTTGTCCACGATTTCGAAGCCGTGACGCTCCAGCACGGGGCCGTTGGGCTTCGTGCTCGGCTCGTCGCCGTCGTTCGGCTGCACGTGCACGACGACGAAGGACTCGGAGTCGTAAAGCATGTTCATGGCGGGCCCTGTGAGGATGTCGATGGCGTTCATGGGGTTTAGATAGCAATCAACGCGCCAGTTTCAAGAACAGTTGTCGCCGCGCCGTTGATATGTGAGCCCTTTTTGCCTCAATTGGCGGGCGCTTCGGGCAGGGGTTTACGCAATTGGGCGTCAGCAAAATCCCCGTTTGACTCGGTTTGGCGGATGCGAACAGGCAAATAACCGTAGCGCGGGGCCAGCCAGAGTTCCAGTTTCCGGTCGAATTCCTTGCGCGGCGTCCGGGTGAGCTTGCGCGCGGTGAATTCGCCGGCCGGAAGGCTGAGCTGCTCCTCGTCGCCGACCTCGAAGACCCACACATCGCCGTCGCGCACGCCCACCGTCTGTACCGAGATCCGGGTGCCGGCCGGGTACCGCCCCGGGCTGGCCGCCAGCAGGCCGCCCAACTGCATCATGACGCTCATGCGGTCCTGCGCGCCCGGCTGCAGGGGCACGGGCGGGGCGTTGTTGCTGAAGACGATCTGGCCCTGGTCGCGCACGAAATGCGAGGCGACCTCGGCCTTGCGGCTTTCCGAATAGCGCTCGGGCTCCAGGCCCGAGGGGCCGATCTTTCCGGTGCTGTGCCAGTTCAGCAGCGTGAAAAACACCGCCTTGAGCGCGAGGCGCCCGTCGTAGCGGCTGCCGTCCTGCAGCCAGACCAGTTCGCCGAACACGCCGCGCTGCGGGGAGGCGCCTTTCTGGCCGGTGGCCTCGAAATCGAGCGTGACCGAGCCCGGAATCCGCAGTGCCTGGGTGCCGGCGATGGTGCCGGAGGCGCCGCTGCCGGCCGTGGTCGTGCCGCCCTGCGTTCCACCGGGCGTGTTGCCAGTGGCCGCAACCGGGGCACTGGCGGGGGTCTCGGGCGATGTTGCTCCTGAATCTGTAGCGACCTGCGCTGTCGGCTCGGGCGTTTCGGGGGCGGCGCTGGCGCCGGCGCGTCCGGCGCCAGCGCCGGGGCGGGCTTGGGCCGGGGCACCGACGCCTCGCGCGGGCGCTTGGGCTTGGCCGGTGGTGGGGCTTGGCTTCGACCGGCGCGGCGGCCGGTGCCGCGGGCGCTGCCGGCGCGGGCGGTGCGATCACGATCGTGCGCGTGATGAACTTGCTGGCCAGCGGCGAGGGCTCCGGCCCGATCGCCATCGGCGCCAGCCCGAGCAGCAGCAGGTGCGCCAGCGCCACCCCCAGCGTCAGCCCCGCGAGCGCGCGCCAGGACGGTCGTCCGGGCAGGCCGAGGGACAGCGGTGGGGGCGCGACGTGCGTCGACATGGGTGTGTGGAGTGGGCCGCGGCGCCGAGGTTCACGAAGACCTCTCGGTACACTGCCGCCCGTTCAACCAGTTTAGTAGGGGGCGTACCGCCGCGCCCTTGCTCCCCTAGCTCACGCCCGCATCATGAAACTCGCCACCCTGAAGGACGGCTCGCGCGACGGCCAGTTGGTCGTCGTCTCGCGCGACCTCACGCTCGCCCACTACGCCACCGGCATCGCCCACCGGCTGCAGCAGGTGCTGGACGACTGGGGCTTCATGAGCCCGCAGCTGCAGGACCTGTACGACGCGCTCAACCAGGGCCGTGCGCGCCACGCCTTTCCCTTCGACCCCGCCCAGTGCATGGCGCCGCTGCCGCGCGCCTACCAGTGGGCCGACGGCTCGGCCTACCTGAACCACGTCGAGCTGGTGCGCCAGGCGCGCAACGCCGAAGTGCCCGAGAGCTTCTACACCGACCCGCTCATGTACCAGGGCGGCAGCGACGATTTCCTCGGCCCGGTCGACGACGTGATCGTGCCAAGCGAGGCGATGGGCATCGACTTCGAGGCCGAGATCGCCGTCGTCACCGGCGACGTGAAGATGGGTTCCACGCCCGACCAGGCCCTCGACGGCATCCGCCTCGTGATGCTGGCCAACGACGTGAGCCTGCGCAACCTCATTCCGGCCGAACTGGCCAAGGGCTTTGGCTTCTTCCAGAGCAAGCCCGCCACCGCCTTCAGCCCCGTGGCCGTCACGCTCGACGAGATCGGCGCCGCCTGGCAGGACGGGCGCGTGCACCTGGCGCTGCAAAGCAGCTGGAACGGCCGCAAGGTCGGCCTGTGCGACGCCGGCCCCGAGATGACCTTCCACTTCGGCCAGCTCATCGCCCACATCGCCAAGACCCGCAACGTGCGCGCCGGCAGCATCGTCGGCAGCGGCACCGTGAGCAACAAGGGCGTCGAGAAAAACGGCCGCATGGAATGGCCCAAGGGCTACTCGTGCATCGCCGAGAAGCGCTGCATCGAAACCATCCAGGACGGCGCGCCCGCCACCGACTTCATGAAGTTCGGCGACACGATTCGCATCGAGATGAAGGGGCTGGACGGGCGCTCGCTGTTCGGGGCGATCGATCAGGAGATCGTGTCGACGGCGGGGCGGCCGGTGGAGGCGCCTGTGTCGTTGGTGAAGGCGGGTGAGGAATCTGCAGGAGATTGAAGCTTTGACCTCATGAGGTCAAAACTCATTGGATTGCTGAATGGTTGATCGATATTGCTCCCATGGGGGCAAAAATAGAGTGCGTCACTGGCTTGACGTGCGGGGCACTCGATCTGCTGCAGCTCCAGCGGTGGGCCACTTCAATTGCCTGACCGGCGGCTGAGCGCCACCGACGACACCGGTCAGGCGGCAGCCACCACGCCGCCCCTCAACAGCTCCTTCTGCGTCCGTATCCCCAACCGCCGGAACGCCCGGTACTGATGCGTGCGCACCGTGCTCAGTTCCACCCCGAGCGCGCGCGCCGTGTCCTTTGCGGTGCGCCCGGCCATCAGGTGGCCGATCACCTCGCGTTCGCGCAGGCTCAGCGTCAGCAGCCGCGAGGCGAGGGTGGGCGCGGCCGCTTCGTGCACGGCCGCGGCGCTGCGGCCGTGGGCGCTGGCGGCGTCGGCCAGCAGCGTGGCGTGGGCGGCGATGACGGTGAAGTCGGTCTCGCCGAACTCGGGCTGCGCCAGGCTGCGGTAGAAGCTTACCGCCACGCGCTGGCCGCTCGGGCGCAGCAACAGCACCGAGCTGCGCTCGCGGATGCCCACGTCGCCGTAGCAGGCGGCGCGGTAGGCGGGGTCGGCCACCTCGTCGCCGTGCTGGTGGCCCATCCACAGCTGCGCGCGTTTCGGCAGCTTGCGCGCGGCGAGCCACGCCATGTGGGGGTCGAGCAGGTCGAAGCGCTGCGCCACGTAGCGCTCGGCGGTACGCTCGGCCGTGTTCCCGTAGCTGCTGGCGGCCGAGACGGTCTCGATGCGGCCGGTGGCATCGACGCCGAACACGGTGCAGAAGGTGACGGGCATCACGCGGTGCATCGCCGCGAGGCAGCTGGCCGCCAGGTGCGGCGTGCCGATGCCCGCCAGCACGTCGCCGACGACGGCGGCCGACAACTGCGCGTCGGCGGCGGGATGGAGGCGCCAGCGTTTCATGGAGTGCTGAAGGAGGATTAGGGTAAATACCTCCTACGAAGTTATGACATTGGCGCAGGCGCTGCATCGGGACAATCCCGTTCCATGACCTCCACCCGTACCGCCGACGCCGCCACCGGCCCCGTGCCGCCGCCGTCCTCCGCGACCGCGCTGCCGCCTTCGGTCGGCGCTTTCCACTACACGCGCTTCGCGCCGCGCCTCCCGTCGCTCGACGCCGACGGCATGGAGCCCGGCAGCCACCCCGTCGTGATCGCGGGCGGCGGCCCGGTGGGCATGGCGCTGGCGCTGGGGCTCGCCAACCACGGCGTGCGCAGCGTGGTGCTCGAGGCCGACGACACGGTCTGCGTGGGCAGCCGCGCGGCCTGCATCTCGCGCCGCAGCCTGGAGATCGTGGAGCGCCTGGGCGCGCTGCCGGCCTTCCTGGGCAAGGGCCTGCCGTGGAGCGTCGGGCGCAGCTTCTACAAGACGGCCGAGGTGTTCCGCTTCGAGATGCCGCAGGACGCGCAGCAGAAGCTGCCGCCGATGATCAACCTGGAGCAGTACTACATCGAGCAGTACCTGCTGGACGAAATCGAACGCCGCAACGCCGCGACACCGGGGCTCGTGGACATCCGCTGGGGCACCGAACTCACGGCGCTCGCGCAGGACGAGGACGGCGTGACGCTCGACGTGCGCAACGCCGAGGGCGCCTACCGCCTGCGCGGCCAGTGGCTCGCGGCCTGCGACGGCGGCCAGAGCTTCGTGCGCAAGTCGCTCGGGCTGGCGCTCGAGGGCACGGGCTACGAAGGCCGCTACGTGATCATCGACATCGAGCTGCACAGCGGCCACCCGACCGAGCGCCGGGCGTGGTTCGACCCGCCGTGGAACCCCGGCTCGACCGTGCTGATGCACCGCCAGCCCGACGACATCTGGCGCATCGACTACCAATTGCGCGCGGGGCAAAGCACCGAAGACGCGCTGCAGCCCGCGGCCGTGGCCGAGTTCGTGCAGCGCCACCTCGACGCCATCGGCGAAGGCCACCTGCCGTGGAAGACGGTGTGGACTTCGGTGTACCGCGCCGGCGCGATGACGCTCGACAGCTACCGCCACGGCCGTGTCGTGTTCGCGGGCAACGCGGCGCATGCGATGCCGATCTTTGGCGTGCGCGGCCTCAACTCGGGCTTCGACGACGCCGACAACCTGGCCTGGAAGCTGGCCTGCGTGGCCAAGGGCCTGTCGGGCGCGGCGCTGCTCGACGCGTACTCGCAGGAGCGCATCGCGGCCTTCCACATCAACGCCGAGGCCGCGATGCGCAGCACCGAGTTCATGTCGCCGCCCTCGCGCGGCTTCGACCTGCTGCGCGAGGCGGCGCTGTCGCTGTCCGAAGCGCACCGCGGCATCGCGCAGCTCATCAACCCGCGCCAGACGCAGGCCGTGCGCTACGACGAGTCGGCGCTGTCGAGCGAAGGCGATGCGCTGCCTGCCGGGCCGCTGCCGGGCGAGGCGATGCCCGAGCAGCCGCTCGCGCAAGGCCACCTGACCGACTGGATCGGCCCCGTGTTCACGCTGCTGGTGCTGCGGCCGGATGTGGCGTCGCTGCCCGCCGCTGACATCGCGCAGGCGCAGCAAGGCGCCTTGCCTTTCGCGGTGCGCACCATCGGCAGCTTGGGGAGCAGCGACGGCACTGATGCGCAGGCGTCGCCCGCTGTCTTTGCCGCGCTCGGCGCGAGCGATGGCGCGGTCTACCTGCTGCGCCCCGACGGCCACGTGGCCGCGCGCTGGCACCGTCTGCCGGCCAGCGCGTTGCCCGCCGCGCTGGCGCGTGCCGCTGTCGCCACTTCACAGGACATTTCCGCATGACGACCTCTGGCTCTTCGCTCCACCCCGACGCCCGCGACCGCCTGTACGCCGAGTGCGCGCGCGCCATCACCGAAGCCGGTGTCGAACGCGAATCGCTGTTCCTCGCGCGGCTCGCGTTGCTGCTGTTCGAGCAGGTCGGCGACGAGGCGCGCTGCCGCGCCGCGCTGGCCGACGCATTGCGCGCGCTGCCCGTACCATCGCTGTCCGCTTCCGAACAACAACATGGAGATTGATCTCATGGATCGCCGCACCCTTCTCGCCACGCTCGCTTCCGGCGCCGCCGTGGCCGCCACCCCCTTCGCCCACGCACAGGACTATCCCGCGCAGCTCATCAAGTGGGTCGTGCCGTACCCCGCGGGCGGCGGCACCGACGTGATCGCACGCGTGCTGGCCGAGGCCATGCGCCAGACGCTGGGCCAGCAGATCGTGGTCGACAACCGCCCCGGCGCCTCGACCAACATCGGCGCCGACCTGGTCGCCAAGAGCAAGCCCGACGGCTACACGGTGCTCTCGGCCGACAACGCCGTGCTGGCCTTCAACGAGCACCTGTTCAGCAAGCTGCCGTTCAACCCCGAGAAAGACTTCACCTACATCGGCGCCATCGGCAAGTTTCCGCTCGCGCTGGTCGTGCACCCGGACTTCCCGGCCAAGACCTTCAAGGAGTTCCTAGCCTACGTGAAGGCCAACCCCGGCAAGGTCAACTACGCGTCGCCCGGCAACGGCTCGCCGCACCACCTGGCGATGGAAATGTTCAAGGCGCGCACCGGCACCTTCATCACCCACATTCCGTACCGCGGCGCGGCGCCGGCCATGGCCGACGTGATGGGCGGCCAGGTGCCATGCATGTTCCTGGACCTGGCCTCGGGCCTGCCGATCATGCAGGGCAACAAGGTGCGCGTGCTGGCCATCGGCTCGGGCGCGCGCAGCAAGCGTCTGCCCGACGTGCCGACGCTGGCCGAAGTGGGCGTGCCCAACACCGAGGTGTTCGCGTTCCAGGGCATCCTCGGCCCGGCCGGCCTGCCCGCCGCCGTGGTGAACAAGCTCAACAGCGACCTGAACAAGGCCTTCAGCACGCCGGCCGTGCAGAAGCGCTTCGACGACTTCGGCATGGAAGCGATGCCCGGCACGCCGGCGCAGTTCGCGGCGCTGTCGCGCGCGGAGTCGAAGCGCTGGGGGCCGATCATCAAGCAGGCCGGCATCAAGCTGGACTGATGCCGCCGAGGGGCGTTCACCTCAGCGGGTGAATGCCTTTCTGGAGCCGTCTTCGAAGACTTCGTCGTCGCGCTGCAGCTCGCCGTTCTCGTCCCAGCTGCGTTCGCGCGTCACGCGGCCCTTGTCGTCGAAGCTCGACTCGGCCAGCAACTCGCCTGTTTCATTGAAGCGCTGGTGCGTGCCCACGGGCACCTGCCGGCTGCGTCCCGGCGCGAGGTAGCGGCCCTGCGCGGCGCGCTGGCCGCTGTCGTAGAACTCGGTCACGTCGACCGTGCGCCCGCTGCCGGCGCCGCTGTAGACGGCCTTGCTGCGCGGCTGGCCGTTGAGGTGATAGCTGTCGTCGCTCACGGGCTCGCCCGAGGCGTTCCAGCGCTGGTCGCGCACCAGCGACCCGCGGTCGGAAAACTCCTGCTCGCGCTGGCGGATCGACGAACGACCGACCAGCAGCCACACGGTTTCGCGCCGCTTCACGCCCTCTGACGAAAAGCTGCGCTCCACGCGCCGGTTGCCGCTGGTCTCGTCGATCACCGACGGCTTGCCGTTGTCGTAGAACTCCTGCGTGCGCACGCGCTTGCCCGCCATGTACGAGAGCTTCGAGCGCAGGATGCCGCGCGCGTCGAACAGGTCGACGGTCGACGGCCCGCCCGTGAAGCCGCACAGCTTCGCATCGTCGGCCACCGGCGCCAGCACGGGCGCCTCGGCGCAGCGCAGCATCGACATCTGGCCGCGCTCGGTGAACTCGACCATGGCGCGCTCGCTGCCGCGGTCGGGGTAAAAGGTGGCGCGCCGCAGCTGGCCGCCGGGGTAGAAGCTGCGCACGAGGCCGCGCTCCTGGCCGTCGTCGTACGTGGCGTCGCGCAGCACCTGGCCGCCGGGTGCGAACTCGCGCGCGCGGCCCTGCATGTTGCCCTTGGCGTTGACGGTGTGCTCGCGCGCGAGCTTGCCCTTTTCGTAGAAGCGCACCAGGCCCATGAAGACGCCGTTCTGCACCTGCTGCTCGCGCTGGAGTTCGCCGCTGCCGCGGTCCTTGCAGCGCATGAGGCCGGTCTTTCCGGCGGTGCTGTTGCCATCGGCCGGGCTCACGCGCTGGCCGTTGAGCTCGCACTCCTGCTGCGCGTGGACGGCCGGGGTACCCAGCAGCGCGGCCCATGCGATCACGGCCGGGCCGAGGAGGGACGCGGCCGCCCGGGGCGCCCGAAGCACGGGAGCGGGCGGGCGCGGGGTCACTTGTCGTACAGGGTGTCGAGCGAACGGAAGCCCTTGACCTCGATCGGGTTGCCGAAGGGGTCGCAGAAGAACATCGTCCATTGCTCGCCCGGCTGGCCTTCGAAGCGCACCTGCGGCTTCAGCACGAAGTCGGTGCCGGCGGCCTCGAGGCGCCCGGCCAGTGCCTGCCAGTCGGGCAGCGCGAGCACGATGCCGAAGTGCGGCATGGGCACCATCGCATCGCCGACGCGACCGGTGCGGGTGGTCGCGAAGGGTTCACCGAGGTGCAGCGAGAGCTGGTGGCCGAAGAAGTCGAAGTCGACCCAGGTGTCGGTGCTGCGGCCTTCGGCGCAGCCGAGCACGTCGCCGTAGAAGCGGCGCGCGCCGTCGAGGTCGCGCACGTGAATGGCAAGGTGAAAGATGCTTTGCATGGTTTTGGATTATGGGCAGCGGTGCTGTGAGAATGCCGGACTTTCTTTCAATCATGGAGCTCGCCTTGCGGATACTCCGAGCCCTCGTCGCACCGCTGCGCCTGCTGTCGCGCGGCACCGACCGGCCGGCGCCCCAGCGCCTTCTTGCACGTCTGACCCGCCAGGCCCTGGCCGGTACCGGCGCTTGTTTTCTTGCGGTCGCGGCACATGCCGCCGCCTGCCCGCCCTCGGCCATCGCGAGCCTCGAGAAGCCCGGCATCGGCCTGCGCAACGGCGTCGATCGGGGCCTGCTGTGGCGCATCGAACGCGACGGCCGCACCTCGTGGCTCTACGGCACGATGCATCTGGGGCGCGGCGAATGGGTGCGACCCGGCCCCACGGTGCAGAAGGCGATGGCGCAGAGCGACACGCTCGCGCTGGAGCTCGACTCGCGCGACGAGGCCACGGTGCGCGCGCTGAGCCAGCCCGCCGACCCGGCCGCGGTGGCGCGCGTGCTCAGCGGCGAACGCGCCCGCCGGCTCGAGCGCCAGAACACCGAGGCCTGCGTGCCGCCGGGGTCGACCGCCAGGTTGCCGCCCATCCTGCAGGTCACGACGCTGACCGCGCTGGCAGCGCGCGCCGACGGCCTGTACGCGGAGTTCGGTGTCGACGAGACGCTGGCCGTCTCGGCACGCAACAGCAACAAGCCGATCGTCGCGCTCGAGAACGCGGCCGACCAGCTGCGCTGGCTCACCGGCGGCTCCGAAGCCGAAGAGGCCGAGCAGATCGACGCCATGCTCGACGAGCTGGAGTCGGGTCGGCTGCGCGGCCAGCTCAAGACGCTGGCCGACATCTGGGCGCGCAGCGACGCGGCCCGGCTGGCGCGGTACCCCGAGTGGTGCGAGTGCCTGAACACGCCGGCCGAGCAGCGCCTCATGAAGCGCCTGCTCGACGACCGCAACCCCGGCCTGGCCGACGGCATCGAGCGCCTGCATGCGGGCGGGCGCAGCGCGTTCGCCGCGGTCGGCGCGCTGCACATGGTCGGCGCACAAGGCCTGCCCACGCTGATGGCGGCGCGCGGCTTCACCGTGACGCCGGTGCTCACCGAGGCGCAGGCGCAGATGGCGCTGCCGATGCCGTCGCTCGCGGCGCCCGAGCCGCCGGCGCGCAAGGCGGTGCGCGGTGGCAAGAACGTCAAGGGACAGAAGGCGAGCAAGGGCCAGGGCCAGAAGGCTGCAGCGAAGGGCGGCGCCAAGCCGGCCGCGAAGGCCGCCGCGCCCAAGAGCGGCAAGCCCGCCCCCAAGGCCACCAACAGCAAAGTGCGCCGATAATCGCGACCGCCATGCACACGCTGCACCCCCACTCCCGCCTGATCGCCCGTCTCGGCCGGTGGATGCTGTTGTGGTTCGTGCTGTCGCTGGGCGTGGCGGTGGCGTCGCCGGTGGTGCATCCGCAGGCGATGGAGCTGGTGTGTTCCGGCGCCGGCACCATCAAGGTGGTGGTGCACACCGAAGACGGCGTGCAGGACATGGGCGCCACGCACATGGACTGCCCGCTGTGCGTGCTGACTGGCGCACCGCCCCCGCCACCCGTGGCGGCCGCGTTCGATGCGCCCCTGCCGCTGGGGCGCGTGCTTCAACCGATTCCCGCCGCGCGCCATGCCGCGGCCACGGCCGCACCGCTGCCGGCCCGTGGGCCCCCGCCTTCCGCCTGAGCGATCAGCAACAGCGCTGCCTGTCTGTGCACCCCGCGTGCGCGCAGGCGGCCCCCTTTGGCTTGAAGTTCGTGGAGCCGGCTCCCCTTGAAACCCCATTCCCGCGCCCTGGCGATCGCCATGGCATTTCCTCTCGGCGCGCCCGTGTGGGCGCAGCAGCAGCCTCCGCCGCCTGAGGCCGCCGCCGCCCCGGGCCGCGCGCTCGGCACCGTCACCATCAGCGGTGGCCGCCCGACCTCGCTGCCGACGCAGATCCCGACCACCATCGAAGGCGTGACCGCCGAGCAGATCGCCGAGACGGTCAACGCGACCGACGCGGAAGACGCGCTCAAGTACCTGCCGAGCCTGCTGGTGCGCAAGCGCTACATCGGCGACTTCAACCACGCGGTGCTCGCCACACGCGCTTCGGGCACGGGCAACAGCGCGCGCGCAATGGTCTACGCCGACGGCATCATGCTGTCGAACCCGCTGGGCAATGGCGCCACCTTCGCGCCGCGCTGGGGCATGGTGTCGCCCGACGAGATCGAGCGTGTCGACGTGCTCTACGGTCCGTTCTCGGCCGCCTACCCGGGCAACTCGGTGGGCGCCGTGGTCGACTACGTGACGCGCATGCCCACGCAGCTCGAGGCGCACGTCAAGCTCAGCGGCTTCGCCTCGAACTTCGACCTGGACAAGAGCCACTCGTCGCCGGGCGGCCAGCAGCTCGACCTGTCGCTGGGCAGCCGCAGCGGCGACTGGTCGTGGTGGCTCGGCGCCTCGCGCACCCACAGCAAGGGGCAGGCGCTGTCGTTCGCCAACCGGCTCGTCAGCGCGGGCACCGTCGGCACGGCGGGCACGCCCGTCACCGGTGCGGTGCTCGGGCTGAACCCGTCGAACCAGCCGTGGTGGCTGCTCGGCGGCACGACCGCTTACGACACGACCCAGGAGCAGGCCAAGCTCAAGCTGGCCTACGACTTCTCGCCCACGGTGCGCGCCACCTACACGCTGGGCGCCTGGCACAACACCACGCACGGCAGCACCGACACCTATTTGCGCGATGCGCTCGGGCAGCCGGTGTACGGCGGGCGCGTGAACCTCGGCGGGCGCACCTACACCCTCGACACGCCGGCCGCCGCCTTCGCGCCGACCGAGACGGCGCTCACGCACTACATGCACGGCCTCTCGGTGAAGAGCCACACGGGCGGCGTGTTCGACTGGGAAGTGGCGGCGAGCCTGTTCGACTACGCCAAGGACACCTCGCGCACGCCGACCGTGGCGTTGCCCGGTGCGTTCTACGGCGGCCCCGGTCGCACCACCGACATGGGCGGCACCGGCTGGCACACCTTCAAGGCCGCGGGCACCTGGCGGCCCACCGGCTCGGCCGAGGGCGTGGGCGCGCACGTGGTCGACTTCGGTGTCCAGCAAGACACCGCGCGGCTGCGCAGCGCCATCGGCAACACGCGCGACTGGATCGGCGGGCCGGCCGTGTCGCCGTTTTCCGCCTTCAACGGCAACACGCGGCTGCGCTCGCTCTACGTGCAGGACACCTGGCGCTTCGCCAAAGACTGGAAGACCACGCTGGGCCTGCGCCACGAGCGCTGGGAGGCGTACGGTGGCCAGCTCGGCAACGCGGCGCGGCTGCTCGACTTCGCGCCGCGCAAGAACAGCTTCGTCTCGCCCAAGGCCGCGCTCGCCTGGCAGGCCACGCCCGACTGGCTCTTCAAGGCCTCGACCGGCCGCGCCGTGCGCATGCCCACCGTGAGCGAGCTCTACCAGGGCTCGATCGAGGGCAACCGCATCGTCAACACCAACCCGAACCTGCGCCCCGAGCGTTCGTGGACCGCCGAACTGAGCGCCGAGCGCGACCTCAAGCGCTGGGGGTTCGACGGCGTGCTGCGCACGACGCTGTTCTTCGAGCACACGAAAGACGCGCTCTACACCCAGGCGCTCACCAACCTCGTGAGCACGATCCAGAACGTCGACGCCATCCGCACGCGCGGGCTGGAAGTGGCGCTGAACACGGTCGACGCGGGCATCCAGGGACTCGACCTGGGCGGCAGCCTCACGCTGACCGATTCGAAGATCACCGCCAACAGCGGCTTCCCCGCCAGCGTGGGGCGCGACCAGCCGCGCGTGCCCAAGGTGCGCGCCTCGCTGCTCGCCACCTACCGGCCCGATGCCAAGTGGAGCTACACAGTGGGCGCGCGCTACAGCGGCCGGCAGTACGGCACGCTCGACAACAGCGATCCGAACGGCATGGCCTTCATGGGCTTCTCGAAGTTCTTCGTGGTCGACGCGCGCATCCGCTACCGCATCGACCGCCAGTGGAGCGCCGCCGTCGGCATCGACAACCTCAACAACCGGACCTACTGGGCCTTCCACCCGTACCCGCAACGCACCTTCGTGGCCGAACTCAAGTTCGACCTTTGACCCTCACTTTTTCCTATCCAAGGACACACGCCATGACGAAGCCTTTCACTCCCACCTTCCACATCCTCGCCGCCTGCGCTCTGCTGGCCGGTGCCGGCGCCGCTGGCGCCCACGTGAGCCTGCCCCCGGGCGGCGCCACCGTCGGCAGCGAGTACAACGCCGCCTTCCGCGTCGGCCACGCCTGCGAAGGCGCCAAGGCCACCACCGGCCTCGCGGTGCGCCTGCCCAAGGGCTTCGTGCTCACCGACGCGCAGGCGCGCAAGGGCTGGAAGCTCGATGCGCCCAAAGCAGGCAGCGTCGAAGGCGAAGTGCGCTGGACCGCAGAGACGCCGCAGAACGCGCTGCCCGCCGCCGAGCGCGGCGAGTTCGTGCTGCGCGGCAAGGTGCCTGCCGCGCCGGGCCCGCTGTGGTTCAAGGTGCACCAGGACTGCGACGTCGGCAGCGTCGACTGGGCCCAGGTGCCCGCCGCGGGCAGCGCCACGGCCGGCCTGAAGACGCCCGCGCCCAAGCTCGACGTGGTGGCGCAGGGCGTGGCCACGGTCGACGTGCGCGACGCCTGGGTGCGCCAGTCGGTGCCGGGCCAGAGCGGCACGGGCGCCTTCATGAAGCTCACCGCGCCCACGGGCACGAAGCTGGTCGGCATCTCGACGCCCGCCGCCGGCGTGGCCGAGGTGCACGAGATGAAGATGGAAGGCGACACCATGCGCATGCGCGAACTGGCGGGCGGCCTCGACCTGCCGGCCGGCAAGACCGTCGAGCTCAAGCCCGGCGGCTACCACGTGATGCTGATGGACCTGAAGGGCGCGATGACCAAGGGCGCGACCGTGCCCATGACCCTGAAGTTCGAGGACGCCAAGGGCACGAAGACGACGCTGGAACTGAAGCTGCCGGTCGGTGCGCCCGAAGGTGCAGCGCCGGCGCCCGCGGCAGGCGGCGCGCATCAGCACCACCAGCACAAGCACTGACCCCCTTCGGTCTCGCCGGACCGTCAGAGCAACTGGTCCGGCGCCAGCGGACCGAACAGCCGCAGCAGGAAGCGCAGCGTGGCGCTCGCGTCGGGTTCGGTGTCCGTGTCCTGCAGGCCGCTGCCTTCGGGCGCGCGCCACACCAGCGCGCCCTTCACCAGCTCGACATGCCACGAGCGCTCGCGCATGCCGCGCTCGATCTGCTCGGCCGCCACGCGCGAGAGTTCGCTGCTGCGGATCAGCAGCGCGATCTCGGTGTTCTGCAGCTGCGAGCGCAGGTCGAGGTTCATGGAGCCGACCACCAGCAGCCGGCCGTCCATGACCAGCACCTTCGAGTGCAGCATCGCGCGTGATTCGCCACTGGCGCTGCCCGCGCTGCTGCTGCCCGAGGAGCCGAACACATTGCCGAAGTCGGTCTGCTCACTGCGCAACTCGTACAGCTCGACGCCCGCGGTCAGCAGCGCCTTGCGGTGGCGCGCATAGCCGACGTGGGCGATGGGCGCGTCGTTCGAGGCCAGTGAATTCGTCAGCACGCGGATGCGCACGCCGCGCGCGTGCGCCGCGGCAAAGGCCTGCTGCATGTCGGGGCCGGGCACGAAGTAGGGCGAGATGATCAGCAGGTCGGTGCGCGCCTGGCCGATCAGGTGCAGCAGGCCTTCGACCACCGTGTCGCCGCTGGACGCCAGGTCGGCCAGTGCCGCGGCGTTGCGCGACGGCAGCGCGGACCGACTCACCACGAGGTCGGGGTTGCGCATCGCGCCGGGGCCGCGGTCGGCCGGGATCTTGCCGGGCGCGTCGGCAAGCATCAGCGCCGGCGCCCAGACGAAGGTGGCGGTGCGCAGGTCGAGCGGCTTCTCGTCCCAGGCGCGGGCGCGCTGTTCGGCCGTGGGCGCCGCGCCGGGGCGGGGCTCGCCATCAGGCGGCTTCGGGAGGTTGCGGGCTTCGGCCGCTTCGTCGCCGAGTTCCTGGTCGGCGCGCCGCGCGCGTTCGCGGATGCGCTGGAACTCCTCGCGCGAGACCAGCGACTGCACGGGGTAGGCGCGCTCGTTGTTCCAGTAGCTATCGAAGCTGCGCGAGAGGTCCTGCACGATGGGGCCGGCCGCCAGCACGTCGACGTCGACGAAGTTGCCGGTGGTGGCATTGCCGAAGTAGGCGTCGCCCAGGTTGCGCCCGCCGGTCACGCCCATCACGTTGTCGGCCAGGAACAGCTTGTTGTGCATGCGCTGCTGGATGCGCGAGACGTCGCCGATGGCGTTGAGCATGCGGTTGAAGCCGGTGCCGCGCGAGCCCGCGAGTGGATTGAACAGGCGCATCTCGATGTTCGGGATGAACGCCAGGCCGAGCACCAGCGCGTCGCGGCCGATGGTGTGGAAGTCGTCCAGCAGGATGCGCACCCGCACGCCGCGCTCGGCGGCCGCCTGCAGCCCGCGCACCAGCCGGCCCGTGCTGGCGTCGGCGTGAATGGCGTAGTACTGCAGGTCCAGCGTTTTCTGAGCGCTCTCGATCAGCGCCAAGCGGCTGCCGTAGGCAGCCTGCGGACCGCCCAGCAAGAGGAAGCCCGAGTCGAAGCGGGCCTTGTCTGCCTGCCGCCGCTCTTTCAGCAGCGTGGCCAGCGCCGTGCCGTCAGGCGAGGCGAGCGCGCTTGAGACGGGGCGCTCCACCTCCTTCGGCAGCTGCGCGCAGGCGCCGAGCACCAGGATGGCCAGCAGCGCGACGCTGCGGCGGGCAATTGCGCGGAAGGAAGAAGAAGGCATGCGGCGAGATTTTTCCGGGGCCAGGGAAGGCGGTGCCGCATGTATAGCCGAGTTGGCGCCCGCCGGGGGTGGGACGGGCGGCCAACCGGTGCTCAGCGTCCGGCGCCGAGTTCTTCCTGGCGCTCCAGCGCAGCGAGCAGTTCGTCGTCGATCTTGGCGTGGCGCTCGCTCAGTTCGACCGCGCGCGAGGCGTCGCTCGCATAGATCGCACCGCCGTCGAGCTCGAGCATTTCGCTGATGCGCTTCTGTTCGGCTTCGAGGGCTTCGATCTGCGCGGGCAGGGCTTCGAGTTCGCGCTGCTCCTTGTAAGAGAGCTTCTTGCGGGGGCCGCCCGTGGGGGCGGCGGCGGGTGCAGCCGCGGGAGCCGGGGCCGGTGCCGCGGCAGGGGCCGGCGGTGCCGACGCGAGGCGCTGCTCGGCGATTTCGCGTGCGCGCTTCGACTGGATCAGCCAGTCTTCCACGCTGCCTTCGTACTCGCGCCAGCGGCCGTCGCCCTCGAAGGCGATCGTGCTGGTCACCACGTTGTCGAGGAAGGTGCGGTCGTGGCTCACGAGGAACACGGTGCCGTCGTAGTCCTGCAGCAGGCCTTCGAGCAGTTCGAGCGTGTCGATGTCCAGGTCGTTGGTCGGCTCGTCGAGCACCAGCACGTTGGCCGGGCGCGCGAACAGGCGCGCCAGCAGCAGGCGGTTGCGTTCGCCGCCGCTGAGCGAGCGCACGGGGGAGTTGGCGCGCGCGGGGGAGAACAGGAAGTCGGAGAGGTAGCTCTTGACGTGCTTCTTCTGGCTGCCGATTTCGATCCACTCGCTGCCGGGGCTGATGAAGTCTTCGAGCGTGGCGTCGAGGTCGAGCTTGTCGCGCATCTGGTCGAAGTAGGCGACCTGCTGGTTGGTGCCGCGGCGGATCTTGCCGCTGTCGGGCTCGAGTTCGCCCAGGATCAGCTTGAGCAACGTCGTCTTGCCGGCGCCGTTCGGGCCCAGCAGGCCGATCTTGTCGCCGCGCAGGATCGTGCCGCTGAAGCCGCGGATCACGGTTTTCTCGCCGAAGGACTTGGTGGCGTCGGTGAGCTCGGCCACGATCTTGCCGCTGGACTGGCCCGAGGCCACGTCCATGTTGACGCTGCCTTGCACTTCGCGGCGCGCGGAGCGGCTGGCGCGCAACTCTTGCAGCCGCGTGATGCGACTCTGGCTGCGCGTGCGGCGCGCTTCGACGCCCTTGCGGATCCAGATTTCTTCCTGCGCCAGCAGCTTGTCGGCCTTGGCGCTGATGATGGCTTCTTGCGCGAGCTGCTCTTCCTTCTGGAGGAGGTACTGCTCGAAGTTGCCGGGGTAGGAACCCAGCTTGCCCCGGTCGAGCTCCACGATGCGGGTGGCGACGCGGTTCAAAAAGCTGCGGTCGTGGGTGATGGTGACGACGCTGCCCTTGAAGTCGATCAGCAACTGTTCCAGCCACTCGATGGAGTCGAGGTCCAGGTGGTTGGTCGGCTCATCTAATAAGAGCACATCCGGCGCGGCTACCAGGGCCTGGGCCAGCGCGACCCGCTTGCGCGTGCCGCCGGAGAGGGAGCCGACGCGCGCATTGCGGTCGAGGTGGAGGCGGTGCAGCGTCTCCTCGACACGCTGTTCCCAGTTCCAGGCGTCGTAGGCTTCGATCTTGGACTGCAGGGCGTCCAGGTCGAGCCCGTCCGCACCGGAGAGGTACAGGTCACGGATGGCGATGACTTCGCCCAGGCCCTGGCTGGCGGCGGTGAAGACGTCCGCATCCATGTCCAGCGCCGGTTCCTGTGCCACGTAGGCGACGCGAAGGTTCTGCTGCAACTGGAGCGTCCCGTCGTCGGGCTTTTCCAGCCCGCCCAATATCTTGAGCATCGACGACTTGCCGGCGCCATTGCGGCCGATCAGGCCGATGCGTTCCGATTCAAGAAGAGAGAAGTCCGCATGATCCAGCAGCGGGACGTGACCGAACGCGAGCTGCGCGTCGAGGAGTGTGATGAGTGCCATGTGGCACGGATTATCGGAGGGGCGGGTGACGGCGCCTGACTGCCAGGGGAGAAGGCTTCTTTGTGGCCCTCTATATAGAGAGAGAGTCTGGAGTCATCCAGGAGAGGCGCTGACGACCAAGAAAGAGGCGTGAGGCTGGCGGTGAGCGAGGCGAGAAGCGCCTTCTTCAAATTCCTTTCGGCTTGCCTTGCAAGGCCCGAAAATTGTCATATACTCGTGGGCTTCGCTACTGAATACCTCTGGTGTTCGAAGCGACTGGAGCTCTCAGGAGTGCTGGTTGTGGGTGGTGAAGAAAGTCTTCGAAAGTTGACGCGGTTTGAAAAAACAGTGCATAATCGAAGGCTTCGCTGGAAACAACTTCAGCGACTTGAGCTGAAAGGTTCGGGTTGCAGGAGAGAAGGAGTGGAAAGCGAAAAAAGTCTCCGAAAGTTGACGCGGTTTGAAAAAACAGTGCATAATCGAAGGCTCCGCTGAAAGCAAC